>JANMWU010000431.1:0-1956 GCA_031380785.1 Gemmatimonadaceae bacterium | reverse complement strand
ATCGGTGTCAGGTCGACCTTGCGGATCTCGACCGGCGCGCCCTCCGACTGAATCGAGATCTGGCCGTGATCGGCAGTGGCCCTGGTGCCACGATTCATCAGTGTGCCGTTGACCCACACTGTGATCGACCGGCCCACGGCTGCGACCACGATCCGATTCCATTCACCGACGGGCAGCTCCTTGCCGTCGATGAGATGCCTGATGCGTCGGCCCTTGCCTTCGGTGATTCCCCACTCGGCCCGCGGACCGCGACGACGCACCATGTGCGGGACCTGAATGTCCTCGACGATACACCAGAAGTCGCCGGCGTTACCGGACTCCATCTGCACCTCGATCGACTTCGGAAACATTTTGTACAACGCGCGCGGCGTGGACGAGTGAATGAGCACGCCGGCGTTGCCAGGCTTGCCGGAGAACCGGTATTCAACTTCGAGCCTGTAGTTCCGGAACGACGAATCCGAGATGAGATGACCGCGCGGCTCACCATCGACGATGAGCAGGCCGTCGCGGACGCTGAACGGCGACTTGAGTCCGGGGATGGTATCCGCGTCGGGGATGTCGGCGTGCCATCCGGCGAGGTCGGTGTGATTGAAGAGCGGTCTGGCCTGAGCCGCCAGCGACATGCTGTGAATGCCGAGCGTGCCAGAAAGCAGCAACGAGGCCAGCGGTGAGACGCGCATCGGCAGGTGACGTGAGTGGTATCGGGAAAGTCGGTCAGCGGCGCCGCGCCGGCGCGGACGCCGGGCGCCGAATCGTAGCGCCGCGCAACGTATGACGCCTGAACTCAGCGTCGTGCGGGTTCAGGCGCCGCGCGCGTAGACGCTGACCCCTTGCGGTGGGACCCAGATTTTCAGGGTGCCGTCCCCGGTGGGCTCGATGTTGGAACCGGGGGTGACCCACAGCTCGCGCCAGGTGGCGCTGCGCGCCAGGCCGGTGAAGGTCACTGACGACCAGTCTATCGACACATTGATCGCGACGACGGTCTCGTCGCCAACCAACTCACGCCGGAAGCCGAGTACGCCGCCGTGCACCACGACGCGATCGTAGTCACCGCGGGCTATCGACGGGCGCGTGTTGCGCAGCCCGAGCATCGACTTGTAGAAGTGGAAGATGGAGTCCGGGTCGGCGCGCTGCGCGGAGTAGTTGTTCCAGCGGAGATTGGCGGATGGTGCGCGAAAGGCGTTGCCAGTGGAGAAACCGGGGTTGCCGTCATCGTCGGTCCAGCTCATCGGCGTTCGGAGACTGGCATCGGGCGTCATGGCGTCGCCGCCGGCCATGCCGATTTCTTCTCCATAGTACACGAATGGAATGCCGGGTTGCAGCAGGTAGATGGCGGCGGCCAGTTTCGCCATGGCGCTGTTGCCCCCGAACTGATCCATCGGGCGCCGTCCGGCAAACGAATCGTGATTTGACAGCACGGTGGAGATCCACGGCGGTGCGACGGGCGGAAATCCGGCGACAAGTTCCAGCGCCGCGGTGTCGCCAGCGGCGGCGGCGATGATGTCGTGGTGATGCCCGAACGCGAATGCGCTGACATCAACGCGCGCGTTGGCGAATCCGATCGGATCGGCCGGCGACTCGCAGACCATGAACCGGTTCTGGTACTGATCGAGGACCGTGCGGAGTCCGGCGACGATGGCGTAATTCTCGGGCTGGTCCTCAAAATCCGCCGCATCGCGCTCGACCAGATTGCCGACGGCATCGAACCGGAAGCCATCGACGCCACGATTGAGCCAGAACCGGAGGTTGTCCTGGTGCCAGGCGATCACGGCCGGATTCAGCAGGTTGAAGTCCGGCATCTGGTCCCAGAATGCACCGAAATACCAGCCGGTAGGATCGGGATGCCACGGATCGCTGCCGTAGATGCTCCAGCCGTTGGGCTTCTGGTCGCTCCACAGGTACCAGTCGCGGAACGGGCTCTGTTTCGAACTCCGCGCGTCGACAAAGGCGGGGTGC
>JANMWU010000406.1:0-6955 GCA_031380785.1 Gemmatimonadaceae bacterium | reverse complement strand
GGCGCTTCCATATGGAAGCGCCCCGCGAGTTTTGTGCACTGTCACCGAAATAAACCGAACGAAGAAGGGGGCACCTCCGCAGTGGAGATGCCCCCTTCGATCGTGCTACCGATTCCTTACGGGCGGATCGGCTTCAGCTCCGTGCGGCGGTTCAGACCGCGACCGGCCTTCGTCTTGTTGTCTGCACGCGGCGCGGTCGGGCCGTAGCCCTTCACTTCGATGCGTGCAGCATCGATACCAGCGGCAACCAGCGTCCGCTTGACCGAAGTGGCACGAGCCAGCGAGAGGCGCGTGTTGGCACGGGCCGATCCGGTGTTGTCGGTGTGACCACCAACTTCCACGCGAACCGTTGGCGACGCCTTCAGCAGATCCACAGCGCGGAGCAGGACAGTGCGTCCGCCCGGTGTGAGGGCTGCAGAGCCGGTCCGGAAGTTCACGCCTTCCAGCACCAGCGTCTTCGCCGTATCGAGCACCGAGTTGATCACCGGGCAACCCGTGGCATCGACCTTGGTACCGGCCGGTGTGTTCGGGCACTTGTCGACGTCGTCGTTCACGCCATCGCCGTCGGAGTCCTTCGGGATGGTGCAACCGTCGGCCGTCACCTGATCACCGCGCGGGGTGTTCGGGCAGCGATCGCGGAAGTCAGGCACGCCGTCGCCGTCAGAGTCGATCGGGCAACCGGTCGTGTCGACCTTCACGCCAGCCGGCGTGTTGGCGCACTTGTCCAGGTAGTCGGCGACGCCGTCCTTGTCGCTGTCAACCGGGCAACCGGTGCTGTCGACGGTCACGCCAGCGGGCGTGTTCGCGCACTTGTCCATGTAATCCGGCACACCGTCGCGATCGCTGTCGAGCGGGCAGCCGGTCGCGTCAACCCGCACACCGGCGGGCGTGTTCGCGCACTTGTCCAACTTGTCGGCCACACCGTCGCCGTCAGCATCATGCGGCTTGGTGTTGAACAGATAGCTGACGCCGAACTGGCCGCCGATGTTCGTGCTCCGCTTGTTGGTGAACAGGCGAGTGGTGGTGTTGTCGAACTGCGAGCCGTCAACTGTGAGCGCAGCGCGGAACGCGACGTTGTCAGTAAGACCGAGACGGGCGCCGATCAAAGAAGCCCAACTGAATTCGTTGAACTTCTTGACAGTCTGCGAAGTGTTCTGGCCGGCCGGAAGGTTCGGCTCGAGCCAGCGTTGCTCATTACGGACAGCGCCGAGACCGAGGAGGAGCTCAACCTGCTCCTGAATCGGAATCGAGAAAACACCGCGGAGATGAATCGGCGTGTACGACGACAACGAACGTATCCCGACGGGAACGTTCGTGACGCGGCCATTCGCCGACGAGATCTCAGTCTCGACCGCGAAGTTCCGGTGCAGGTACAGGCCGAGCAGGCCAGTTGGCGAGGTCACGGACGAATAGTTCTTGATGCCGACGTCCGACACGCGGACTCCGGCATTCACTTCGACCGTACCAACCTGGGGCGTCTGCGCAAACAGCGGCGCTGCGCTGATCGCAAGCGCGAACAGCGAGCCCGCCGAGCGCAGGCGAACAGATAGCGTCATGCCACCTCCGAAGGGGCGTTAAGTGCGAGGAAGGCTACAGAATTCCGGAATAGTCACCTACCAGCGCCGATTGCGCTAGCGGGCCGGAACCTATTGGTACCGCAAGGGATGGGCCCAGCACTATGCCTCATCGACATGTGCTGGAAATGATCCCCTCCAACAACCGGAATAGTGCCCGATTCAGTGCCGTTCTGCCAGTGATCGGGAGCAAATGATCACGTTATAAAACGGCCGAGGTCGGCACTTCGATCAATAATCTGCACATCAGGCGCATCACCGAGTTACCAAAAGCAGTATCGGACCGTCACGAAGAATTCACACGTCACATCGCAGCCGTATACGGGGAAACACGCGCGCTGTCGTCACCGCGAACCCAGCCGAGCCACGCCACCACGAGCGCAGCACAGGCAACGACAGCCCACCACCACTGCGGCCGATCCCCGTCAACCGGAGCCGCCGCATTCCGCGACGAGATGACGGCCAGCACGCCTGCCAGCGCGCTCTTCGCCGCGATCACTCCGCTTACTCTGCCCAGCTGTGCGCGTTGATCGCCGCGCGCACGCCGACGTTGATGGCCCCGAGCATCACATCCGGCACGACGCACTCAGTCGCTCTCGCTCTCGCGATTCGTCCCGAGCACGAAATGCAGCAACCCCGCCGTGACGCTGACCACCAGCGAGCCGAGGAGCGCCGGAATGAAACCGCTCACGTGGAATCCGAAGCCAAGCCGCGACGACAGATACGACGTGAGCAACAGCATCAAGGCATTGATCACAAACAGGAAGAGACCAAGCGTGAGCAGCACCACCGGGAACGAGAAGAAACTGAGAATCGGCTTCACGATGACGTTCACCAGGCCGAAAACCAGCGCGACGCCAAGCAACGCCGCGTAGTTGTCGCCGGTGAAGGAGATTCCGCTCAAGAATTTCGTTGCGATCCACAACGAACAGGCGGTGATGAGCAGGCGCAGCAGCATTTTCACGGAGACGACCTCAATCAGGGTTCAGGGTGCGGCGAGTGTGCCGAGAAAATCACGCAGCGTTTCACCCCAGATTCCAGGCAGTGAATGCGTGCCATGACCGCGCGTTTGCTCCGAGATCGGCAGCAGTACGAAGTGCGCGTGGGGCATGCGCGAGTCGAGTCGTTCAGCAAGAGCGAGCTCCGGTGGATTCACTTCGTCGTCTTCCGAGTTGATGTGCAGCACGGGGATACGAATCGTTTCGAGAAATGGCGACGGATCGTAATCGCTGCTGGCGTCGAACTGATAGAGGAAATCGTTGGCGTCGGTGGTGCCGATGCGGGCATCAATGTATGTGCGAATGACACTGTCTGCGGCGTCCCTGGTGGCGGCCTGGGCGTGTTGCACCAGCGGCGCGCTGCCCATCAGAAACAGGATGTGCAACGCACTGCGCAGGCCGGCGCGCGGCGCCGAGAGGTAGTCGCCGCCCTTCCACTCCGGATCCTGACGGATTGCGTCCATCGCCATCGTGCGCATCATGCGATTGCGTCCGGCGATCTGCGTCGGCACGCAGGCCATCGGCGCCAGCGCGTCGGAAAAGCCGGGATACATCCAGCCCCACGTGAACGCGTGCATGCATCCCATGGATGTGCCGACGATCACGCGCAAGTGTGACACGCCGAGTGTCTCGGTGAGCAGCCGCTGCTGCGCCGTCACCATGTCGCGATAGCCGTAGTGCGGGAACCGCGCGTGCAATCCGTCGCTGGGCTTTGAGGACCCACCATGCCCGATGCCATCGGGGAGGATGATGTAATACTTCGTCGAATCGAGCGGCTTGCCGGGCGCGAACAGGCCGCCGGCGTAGGTGTTGTTGAGAAAACCGCGCCCTGCACCGCCGGTGCCATGCAACACCAGCACGGCGTTGCGCACGACACCGTCGGCACTCTTGCGCGGCGTGCCAAGCGTGGTGTAGTGCAGCTTCAGCGTATCGAGGCGACCGCCGGCAGCGAACCGAAAGTCGCGCAGCAACGCCGTGCCCTGCGTGCCGGCGCTGCCCCAGGGATGTGCGACCGGCTGCGCGGCAGCCGACACGCTGGCCAACGTCAGCAGGGTTACAGCACAGTACAGAGATCTGATCACGGAAACGCCTCGGAAGAAGTCGAGGCGGCGCTTCCGTTCAGGGCGTCGCAATCGCGGCGCGCGCTTCCCGGACCGCCGCATGCCGGTCGAGCACCTGACGTACCGTCGCCAGCAGCTCCTGCGGAGTGAAGGGCTTCTGCAGAAACATGTTGGCGCTCGGGTCGTCACTGGGCAGCGGAAAACTGCCCGCAGTGTACCCGGAAACGAAGAGCACGGCGGCCGTTGGCAGGAATTGCCGCGCCAGTTCGACCATCTCCTTGCCGCCCATCTCCGGCATCACGACATCGGAAACGATCAGATCGATCGCGTCACGCTCGCGCCGCGCGACCTGCACACCGTCGCGACCATTTGTTGCTTCGACCACGCGATAGCCCGCCGAACGCAGCGCACGCGCGGCCACGGCACGGACCTGCGGCTCGTCCTCCACCAGCAGGATGGTCTCGGTTCCGCTCGACGACAGCGTTGGAGTGAGGGTCCGCTGGCGCTCGATCTTCTGTGGCAGCGCACCGTCGTATCGCGGCAGCAGGATGAACAGAGTCGTTCCACGACCCGGCGCCGACTCGATCCAGATCACACCATGGTGCTGCCGGATGATGCCGTAGCACATCGCGAGGCCGAGGCCCGTCCCCTGCCCGACCGGCTTGGTGGTGTAAAATGGCTCGAAGACGTGCGCCAGCGTCTCTTCGTCCATGCCGAATCCGGTGTCGCTGACGATGATCTCGACGTAGTCACCGGCAGGCATCGGCCGCGGCAGCACGATCGCCCCCTCGGCGAGGATGCGATTGCCGGTACGAATGTTCAACCGTCCGCCGTGTGGCATCGCGTCGCGGGCATTCACGACGACGTTTACAAGCACCTGTTCCAGCTGCGGTCCATCGGCGCGCACATACCAGAGCCCATCGCCGAGTGTGACGCGCAACGCAACGTCCGGGCCCACCAGACGTGACAGCATACGCTCCATTGTCGCGACACGCTCGTTCAGCTCAATCGGCTGTTGCGCGACGGGTTGGCGGCGTGCGAACGCCAGCAGCTGCTTGGTGAGTTGCGTCGCGCGCTCGCCCGCCAGCTGCACATCGGCCAGGTCGGCCTGCACTTCGTGATCGGGCGGCAGCGTTTCGCGCGCCACCGATGTGCTGCTGAGAATTGCGGTGAGCAGATTGTTGAAGTCGTGTGCGATGCCGCCCGCCAGGCGTCCGACGGTATCGAGGCGCTGCGCCTGCTGCAGCTGCTGCTCGAGTTTGCGGCGCTCGGTCACATCGCGTGCGACGATCACGCCGCCGACAACTTCTGCACCATCACGCATCGGTCGCGCACTGACGTCGAAGAATTCAGACGTCGCATCGGCGCGCTCGAACGACGCTTCGAAGACCTGATCCTTGCCCTCGAGCAACCCAACCATGCGGTCGAGCCAGTCTTCAGTTGTCCGACCGGGCAACGACTCCAGAATGCGCATTCCCGCGTGCGGCGGATGTCCGCCGTACGCCACGACGAACTCTTCGAAGGCCGGATTCCACGCCACCAGCTGACCGTCGCTGCCGATGACCGCAACGAGGTCCGGCACCGCGGCGAGCGCGGACACGAGACTGGCTCCCTGCGTTCGCGCCAGCCGTTCCGCTTCCACCTGGCGCTCGGCGGCAAGCTGAATCACTTCCTGTTCGTCTTCCACCAGTGCGATGGCGGTCCCGATGCCGAGCGCCGCCATGAGCAGAATTTCCACCAGGGGCAGCGACTGCAGGACCTCGATTCCGCGCAGATCGGTGGGTGCGAACTTCGTCGTCGCCACCAGCAATTCGACGAAGCGATGCAGTCCGATCGCGAGCAGCACGGCCCACATCCATCGTGCGCCAAGGAGCGGACCGCGCACCTTGGCCAACCGGATCAGCATGGCGCACGCGATGGTGGCAGCACCCATCGCCACCGACATCAGGCCAACCCGCACCAGCAAGCGTGTGGTTATGGCGACGCTGCCGGCATCCTGTGGCACAAAGAAGGTCGGCAGCAACGCCAGCAGCGCGGCACCGCCAACGGCGGTCACCCAGACCGTATTCGGCTTCGTCTGGCCTCGGTAAAGTGCCTGGGCGCCCATCAGCAACAGCGCCACGTGCGCGTATCCAGCCGTCTGTGACGCCCAGATCGCAAGGTTCGGCGCTACGGTGGTGTAGTCGGCATCGGGCGAGCGCAGTACCAGCGCAACGATACCGAGCGCGACATGCAGCGACTCGGCGAGCCATGCGCCAGCCCAGAGGCGCAGGAACCAGCGCGGGTAGTAACGGCCCAGTACGTACAGCGCACACGCAAGCAGCAGCGCCGTGGCGGCCTGCGTTGCGACAGCGGAATACAGGACGAAATAAGACGGTCGCATGCAGCGATGGCGGTGTCAGCCACGTCGTGCGCGCGATGACGGAGGGTCCGCGCCTGTGGCTCCAGACGAAACGTACACGGATCACGACATTCAACCCTTAGCCCGGACTCATCCGCGCCCGCGCCCGCGGCGGCGGCCTCGTGCCACCGTGCCGCCGCTGGCCAAGCGCGTGCGTCGACGCAATGTTGCTCAAATGATCATTTACGAAGTCACGACGGTGGTGCTTCCAGATGCCATCGCGGCCTACGAGACGTACATGCGCGAGAAGCACATCCCCCAGGTGCTCGCCAGCGGGGGGTTCCTGCGCGCGACCATTGAGCGCTCGATCCCCGGTCGGTACCGCATCCGTTACGTGGCGCGGAACATGGACGTACTCGACCGGTACCTCGGCACGTACGCGCAGCAGTTCCGGGCCGATTTCGCCGCTCACCTCGGTAGCAGTGTGCAGGTGTCGCGCGAAGTCTGGTCGGAGTTGCAGCACTGGAACGCCCCGCCCGACACGACGGCCTGACGTGCGACCTGTCGTGTGGCGACATTGATGCGTCCGGCCCGGCGCCGGCGCGGCCTCACATATTGAGACAAGTCCATGCGATTCCCATCTCTGATCTTCTGCGCGCTCGCCGTGAGCGTCGCCACCCACACGTTGAAAGCGCAGACGGTCGCGCCCGCTGCGCCGCCGGCGCCGGTCATCGGCATTCTTCTGCCGACCGGAAACGCCACCGTCACCAGTCCCGTGACCGTTCGCTTCCGGCTCGTGAACTACGGCGTCGCGCCGGCCGGCATGCAGATGGAGCGCACGGGACATTTTCATCTTCTGATCGACGCCGAGGCGGGCGCGGCCGGCACCATCATCCCGGCTGACAGCATGCACATCCACTACGGCAAGGGACAGATCGAGGTGAGCGCGCCGGTTCCACTCGGCCGCCACACGCTGCGCGC
>JANMWU010000388.1:0-2169 GCA_031380785.1 Gemmatimonadaceae bacterium | reverse complement strand
ATTCAACAACGCTGACGACGTCCGCCGATTCGATCGTTGTGAATGGCGGTGCGACAATCGTCGTCATTCCGCGCGACGCCTCCGGAGCGAAGAAAGGCGCTGGTCTGTCCGTGACTGTCGACGCATCGGGCGGCACGAGTGTCGGACGTATCTCCGCGATCACCTATGTCGCGGCCGACTCGAGCTATCGCACATCGTTCGTCGCTCAGACGGCCGGTACGGCAACAACCATTCGTGCAACAGTGAACGGCGTACAGGCCAGCGCGTTGCGCAGCCTGACGGTACTCGCGGCTCCGCCGCAGACCTGGACGTACTGCTCGGCCACCGGCACGATCTGCGAATTCACCGGTCGCCGCGATGTGCGACTCGTCGCCAGTAACGGCGCCACGTACACGCAGTCGTTCTACGCCAACGTGCCATGCGCAGCGAACGGATACAATCCCGGATTCACCGGCACGCCAAGCGGCAGCTGGGTGCGCTGCGAATACGGCGACCAGCAGTACGATCAGCTGGACAATCCGAACGTCGGGCTGGCTGGCCTGACTGCGACGACGTTGATGGTGCCTCGTGGTGACGACGGCGTCAGCGTCATCAACATGGCAAGTACCGGTGTGAGCCCGAGCGCTCCGCTTGGTGAAGGCAGTTTCCGCATGACGTGTAAGATGACGAAAATGGGCTTCTTCGATCCCATGGTGTATCCCGGTGCCGCGAACAGCGCGCACTTGCACATGTTCTTCGGCAACACCGCGATTTCGCCGGGATCCACGTCGGCCAGCCTGACGAGCACCGGCGGTGGCAGCTGCATCGGCGGAACCGTGAATCGCACGGGCTACTGGGTGCCGGCCGTGTTCGACAGCCGCACCAGCCAGGTCATCACGCCTGATTTTGCGACGATTTACTACAAAACCGGCTACAACGTCGATCCCGCCACTGTGAACGAGATTCCAGCCGGCTTGGTGATGATTGCCGGCGACAAGAGCAGCAGCGCCGGTGTGCAAATAGCGAACAAGCTCGAGGTCGCGGTCTGGGCCTGCGAGACTGCGAATCGTGTCAACAACGGCGCTGTCGCGAGCTGCCCGGTGGGCGACAAAGCACTGCTTACCATCTACTTCCCGCAGTGCTGGGACGGCGTGAACCTCGACTCGCCCGATCACAAGAGTCACATGGCATATCCGCTGTACAGGGACCCGCCCGCGCGCTCCACCTGCCCGACCTCGCATCCGGTGATGCTGCCGATCATCAGTGAGATCTTCCACTGGAAAGTCACCAGCGGCATGGACACGAATTACTGGCGATTGGCATCGGATACATACTCAACGTCCATCCGCGGCGGATATTCGGCACATGCCGACTGGATGAACGGCTGGACGCCCGAGTACTTCCGCGCGATCGTCCGTAACTGCCTCAATCCGGGACGTGACTGCTTTGTCGGTCTGCTCGGCGACGGACGTGAACTCTTCTGACAACGAAGCGCGGTCGCGCGCCTACAGAGACTGAATGACTGAAAAGGCGGGGCGCATCGACTGATGCGTCCCGCCTTGTTTGTGTCGATGGCAACCGATTTCGGGCCGATCGCCGCGCGGTGTTGCCGGCGTCGCGCCGGGAGAAAGTCGCGCCGGGTCGCAATGGCATGTCCAAGCCGATGCTGATCGAGCTGGGCGAAGTGTCCGGCATCTGGTCGCGGACCGTCCGGGCGCGCGGTGTCGAGCTTGAGCTGGAGTTCTTCGCACGGAGCAGGCGCCGGTCCAAGTCAAGCCTCGACGCGTCATGCGAGCGGTACGCGCAGTTTCTTGGTATGCCATTGCTCAAACGGACGCTGGCGTAGCGTCGTTTTGGTGCGTTTCAAGGGGACAGAGATCTTGATCGTAAGTCGTTGATTTTCATAGCGTGACGATCCGTCAGCGCCGCCTCCAGAACGATCAAGGGGTCAGAGATCTTGATCCGTAAAGTGTTGATTTTCATGGTCTTGGAACCGCCGAGGCTGGTTTAATTCGCCGATCAAGATCTCTGACCCCTTGAAACGGCCCATTGAAACTGCCGATCTAAACCCTGGTGCCGATCGCGGCATCTGATCCTGTGTCGCTCGCCGTCGCCCTGTCCACCACCCTGCGCCCAGTCGCCGAGGCCCTGATCGATTCGACGGTGCTGGCCGCGCAACGCGGTGACGAA
>JANMWU010000362.1:0-1693 GCA_031380785.1 Gemmatimonadaceae bacterium | reverse complement strand
GCGTTACTATGGAACGGGATAGACGTCTGTGGGTACTGATGTTTGTGCTGCAGCTGAAGTTCCCCGCCCAGCGGTCTCAGTGGTTGACCGGTTGGGGCTGGGTGAATACCTTCAGGAGACTGTGCGAGGTGCCTTTGCTGCTGTTTGCAGGCGCTTACAGAGTCGGGGCTGTAGCTCAGTTGGTAGAGCGCTGCAATCGCACTGCAGAGGTCAGGGGTTCGATTCCCCTCAGCTCCATTGTGTGATTGACAGAGCAATGCCCGCCGCTGTTCGGTAGGACGGAGAGTTCCAATGACAGCGTGCGTGGCCCAGCTGATGGGGCGATGAATCCAATGGATTTGTCGCCCCTCGTTGTTTTCACGACCCGCTTTTCGCCGGCGCGAGGTCAGGAAGCGAACCGTACCGCAGCCCCTTGAGATCTTCGCGCAGCGCCTGGAAGAGCTCGGCATTGAACTGATTCTCCTGTGTTTCAGCCGGCCCGTCGAACTCACCGAAAGCGGCGCCGCTGAATCCGCCGAGGAATCGTGTGACCGCCGATTCCTGCACGGCGACACGGAGGTCGCGCGAGATCCAGGTCTGACCGTTGGCTCCCGTACGGAATGACAGTTTGCTCACCACGCCGCCCTGTTCGAACGGGCGTCGTAACGGTGTTCGCAGCATCGACCCGACAAAGAGTGGCAACTGCCATTCCGGCGCCTTGTCGAATCGCATTGCCCAGCCGCGTTCAGTCGGTGATCGCAGAAACACGATGCTGCCCTGCATGCCGCGCATAGCGATGGTGAAGATCGAGAATTTCGTGCTGGCGTCCATCGTCATCTGCAACGTGTCGGGCATGGCGCGCACTGCGCCGTCCAGCGGGACAAGGCCGCCGTTCTGAACGCGCAATCGGATGGCGAGCCAGCGGTCATCCGCCTTGAGATCCAGCCAGCGCACGTTGCGCGTGTCGCGGAGGACGATGTGATACGCCGAGGGCGAGACGTACTTGTCGACGAACTTTGCGTACTGCGGAAACTGTACCTTGAGCCAATCGGGATGCACTGTCATGAACAGCGTGACAGCGGTGCTGCCGTCGGCGAGTTTTTGCGCGTGCAGCGTATCGAGTGAGAACATGCGGCCCAGCGCGGCCGTGGTGCGGGGCAGTGTACTGCGCACGTCGGCTCGCAGATTGCCGTCGCTTCGCCCTTCAGCGCTGGCGAAGAGTGCGCGGAATCCGCTGCCCCAATCGCTCGGCGTCATGCTGCCCACTGCGAAATCCACACTGGTGCGCCACTCGAACTCGCCCTCGTGTGCGAGCCTTGTGAGTTGCGTCAGGTGTCGCGCCGAGGCCAGTCGATCGGGATAGGATGCGTTTGCGCGTGGCGTGAAGCGGTAATGGCCGTCGGCGGTCGAGGCGCCTTCGGCCATCAGGAAACGGTTCTTTGCATCTGGCCGTGATGTCCACGCGGTGGAGTCATCGAAGACCAACGATGGCGACAGTGCGCGTTTGCCGAGTTTGGCGCGTGCGGCGGCGTAGAACGGAGAGCGCTCGACGGAGGCGAATCGGCGGTGCAGTGCGTCGGCGAATGAAACGCCGTTGGTTTGCGCCTGAGATGGCGAGGCGCCGAAGGAATCCCAGGCTGGCCGGCAGGCGGTGGTGAGCAGGACGCCGGCGACGACGAACGCGGTCAGGCGGGTGAGGTGGGGAAGACGGGTC
>JANMWU010000292.1:0-8768 GCA_031380785.1 Gemmatimonadaceae bacterium | reverse complement strand
TCGGAATTTTCAGTTGTTGAGACGAGCGGACCCTGCAGCGCTGTTGGCGAAGCTGTCCGGACGAGGCGTCCGGCGCCAGTGGCATTGCCGCGTTGCTGCGATACGCCAGAATGATCGTAATCGCTGATATTTCAATTTTATGATTCGGTGGGCCTGTTAGCATCCCATCCCCGCAGCAGCCGAATAAATCCGGATGGACTGTGCTCTTCCTTGTGATCGAACATTTCCGCGACGGCGATCCGCGTCCGGTTTATCAGCGATTTGCAGATCGTGGGCGCATGGCGCCGGAGAGCGTGAAGTACGTAAGCAGCTGGGTAACGGCGGATCTGCAGCACTGCTATCAGATCATGGAGTGTGACGACCGTTCGCAGCTTGACGAGTGGATCGGCAACTGGAGCGAGCTGGTGGATTTTGACGTGCATGACGTGATCACATCGCCCGAAGCCGCACGCGCTGTGGCCATACTTCCGACTGCACAACGTTCATGATGACTGGCCGCGTCAGACGTCGATCAGGGATGCTTCGCGCAGTACGCGCCACCCTCGCAGGTGACTGGCACGAACAGCTCTGCCTGAATGCGCCAGCGTCCATCGTAAAAGCGCCACTGCGCGAGGTACGTGCCGCCGATGCGCACCGGGCCATCGGGATCGGTCCACGTGCCAACCCAGTCGCCTTCCTCGGACGCGACCTGCCACGCTGTGAACACCTGAATGCTGCGCGGCGTGCGCACCCATTTCGTATCGGGGCGACGATTGAACGCCGCCTGCATTGACGCGGCGTTTGCCTGAGCGCCTGCAGTCTGCGAGCTGGTGGATGCCACCACATGCACATCAGGCATCCATTCACGCGCGATCGCGGCCGTGTCGTGCGCAGCGATGGCGGCGTTGGAGCGGGCGCGGGCCGCGCTGATCGCGGCAGCTGCAGAAGTGCTCAGAATGGGCCTGGCTGAAGGCATGTGACGCGCGCACCCGGTCAGCAGTGCGACCAGTGCGAAGCGGCAGATTCGAGATGCCACGCAATGCCTCCGGCCTGATGCGACCGTGAACCGCGAGCGCCGTGATCTCATCGAGACAACTTGCGACGCTGCGAAATCAGCGGCAACTGCGCGTCACGGACTCCGCTGGAACTGGCCGCCGGCTTCGAGCTGAGCGACCTGCGCGTCCAGGACAACCCGGTGCGTCGCGCCGTCATCGACCAGCGGAATCACGCCATCCGGAACCGGCACGCCGTCGAGCGCCAGACGAGCGCCCGCGGCGCTGATTCCGGCCGGACTCCTGACATCAATGACGTAGGTTGTGCGACCAAATCGATACGTGATCTGAAAGCTTTGCCAGGCGGCGGGAACGCACGGGGTGATGCGCAGTGTGTTACCGACTTTGGTGAATCCAAGCAGCGCCTCGAGCGCCACGCGGTACATCCAGCTTGCAGATCCCGTGTACCAGGTCCAACCACCGCGACCGAGGTGCGCTGGTGAACTGTACACGTCAGCCGCAACCACGTACGGCTCAACCTTGTAGCGCGCCACACCGTCAGGCGTGTCGGTGTGTGTGAGCGGATTCAGCATCTGGAACAGCCTGAACGCTTCATCGCCATCGCCCTGCATTGCGGTCGCGAGTACGGCCCACAGCGCCGCGTGTGTGTACTGACCGCCGTTTTCGCGCACGCCCGGCAAGTATCCTCGGATATATCCGGGATCGGTATCATGGCCGCCAAACGGCGGCGTGAGCAGCTCGATCAATCGCGCATCTTCGCGCACCAGCTGTTCGCGGAATGCGGTCATCGCCTGCCGCTGGCGATCGTCTGGCGCTGCACCGGAAATCACGCTCCAACTCTGTGCGATGGAATCGATGCGGCATTCCGCGCTGCTGGCTGAGCCGATCGGCAGACCGTTGTCGTAGTAGGCGCGTCGATACCAGGCACCATCCCAGCCGGCATCTTCTGCGGCGGCCGCGTACCGGTCGGCCGTGACTCGCATGAACGAGGCCTCGGCTGTGTCGCCGCGTGCATCGGCGCGGATTGCAAACGCGCGCAAGGTGCGAATCAGAAACCACGCCAGCCACACGCTCTCGCCGCGTCCCTCGGCACCGACGCGACTCATGCCGTCATTCCAGTCGCCGGTACCGATCAACGGCAGGCCGTGCGAACCACTGGTGCATGCGCGTCGCAGAGCGCGGCGGCAGTGCTCGTAGACGCTGCCATGCTCGTCGGTCACGCCGGGAAGGTCGTACAATTCGTGTTCGGTCGGCGTGAGCGTGCGCATGGTGATAAACGGCACGTACTCGTCCAGGATTGCGGCGTCGCCGGTTACCGTCACATAGTGGTCCACGACATACGGCAGCCATGCCAGATCGTCCGAAAAGCGCGTCCGCACGCCGCGGCCGCTGTGTGCATGCCACCAGTGCTGCACATCGCCCTCGAGAAACTGCCGTGCTGCAGCGCGCAGAATATGTTCGCGTGCAACCTGCGGTTCCGCGTACACGAACGCCATCGAGTCCTGCAACTGATCGCGGAAGCCGTACGCACCACTGCTCTGATAGAGGCCCATGCGCGCCCACATGCGGCACCCGAGCGCCTGATACAGCGACCACTTGTTCACCATCGCGTCGAATGCCGCGTCGGGCGTGGTGATGCTCACGACACTCAGTCGCGCTTCCCACGCCGACACCGCCGCCGACACCGCCGCCGTCGCTGCCGGTGCGGTGCGCAGTCGGTTCAGCACCTCGCGCGCCGCCGTTTCCGTCGGCGCGGCGCCGAGCAGCACGGTCACATCCCGCGATTCGCCGGGTGCCAGCGCGATCTGCATCTGCAGCGCCGCGCAGGGGTCGAGCCCGACACCGCACACACCATCGAGTTCGCCGCGCAGCAATGCCGCTGGCGCACCGTGGTGTCCATTGCGCCCCAGGAAGGCGAGGCGATCAGCGGTGAAGCTGCTCACCGGCTCACTCGCGGCCAAAAACGCGGTGTACTTCGCGAACAGCGGATCGAAGTGATTCTGCGCCAGAACGGCGCCATGCTCGGGCACATAGCGCGTGCGAACCTGGTACTGCGATTCGTCGCGGCGCGCGCCGAGCGTCCATTCGGCGTACGCGGTGAGAGTCAGCCGACGTGGTTGCGCCGACACGTTGGTGACGCGCAGCACCGACACTTTCACGGCGTCGTGCTCCGGCGTACCCAGGCGCAGCTGGGTGCGGATGCCATCGCGCTCGTGCACGAAGATCGACTCA
This sequence comes from Gemmatimonadaceae bacterium, assembly GCA_031380785.1. Taxonomy (GTDB): domain Bacteria; phylum Gemmatimonadota; class Gemmatimonadetes; order Gemmatimonadales; family Gemmatimonadaceae; genus JACMLX01. The sequence goes on along the minus strand of JANMWU010000292.1, from coordinate 5,544 downwards.
CCGGCGGCGTGCGTCACGCGATAGGCACCATCGCCATCAACCGGCGCCGGCGTGGCTGACCAGAGCGTGTCGCGCTCATCATCCTGCAGATAGATGGCGTCGCTGATCGGATCACACACCGGATCGTTGTGCCACGGCGTGAGACGATAGAAATACGCGTTCTCGGCCCATGTACATCCGGCGCCGCGCTCCGTGACCAGAAATCCGCCGCGCGGGTTTGCAATCACATTTGCCCATGGCGCCGGCGGCAGCTGGCCAGGCTTCAGGTCGATGCGATAGTTGCCGTGGGCATCGAGCGCACCAATACCGTTGTTGAACCGCAGCGCGCGCTCGTCGGTGACGATTGGCAGCAAGGTCCGGTACGGCGCGCGGGGCCGGGGGAGCAGTGGCGCGACCAACGGTCGCAGTGCCGAGACGATCGTCGCCAGAGGCCCCGACCGTTCCGTCTGCGGTGTGCTGGCCGGTGTCGTACGATCGATGGCGCGCGTGGTCACCAGCGACAGAATGGCGCTCGGCACATCGATCGTGCGAGAGTCCGCATTGGCCAGCACGCGGGTCAGAGTCCGTCCGTCACACGCAATGTGTACGCGCGCGGTGGCGGAGAGCATCAGATAGTCGTCGGCGCCGAACAGTTCACGGCGCCTGATGAATGTGCCGCCGGAGCGGTCCATCAGCGACGCATCGTTGGCGGCCACCATCGATTCAGTGATTCCGTCGCGCAATTCCTGCAGATAGTCGTATGGCTGCGCGTTGATCACCACCAGGTCGACCGTGACGCCGCGGCGGCGCCAGTAGCGGTGCGCAGCGAAGAGTTCCCGCAGCGTCGGCAGGCCATCGATACTCTCGATCGTCGCCAGCACGATCGGATTGTCGCCGGAGATGCCGTGCGCCCAGAGCAGCGGCTGCGAGCCTTTGCTGCGACGCAATTCGTCGTGCGGCGGCGCCAGCGAACCGCCAAGGTACAGCAGCTGTGCGGCGATCTCCTGAAACACCGCGGCGTGGGACGGCGTGATGCCCAGTTCGCGGAGCTCGATCTGAGTCGAGGTCCACGCAAAGTCGAGCGCGCGTTGCGCGGCATGCGAGTCGTGATACCGGCCCGCCAGCTCGTATGCGGCTTCGGCCGTTGTTGCGACCAGCGTCGTGAAGGCAACGCTGACCGATTGGCCCGGCGCCACGCTCACCCGCGTGCGCAACGCGAAGACCGGATCGAGCACCGGGCCAGTCGTGCCCGAGAGATCGCCGGCTTCCGTCATCACCAGCGGATTGCGCACCGTCCGCCCGCGTCCGATGAATCGCGCGCGATCAGTCTCGCAACTCACCTGGCCGACCCGATCGCGACCCGCGTCCACCACATGCACGCACCAGAGTCGCGTGTCGTCCGGTGAGCGCGGACGACGGGTGGCGGTGATCGCGGTGCACCAGCCATGCCATTCCGTCTCCACGAACAGGTTCGAGAAGGCCGGGTGTGCGAGATCGGCGCCCTGCGTGGTCATGGCAACTTCGCCGTAGCTCGTGAGCTCGATCTCGTGCGCTCCGCTTCCCGTATTGGTGAGCGTGATGCGACGCACTTCGGCGGAGTCGGCCGGCACCACCGTGATCTCGGTGCGCGTTTCAATATCGCCGTCGGTGCGGTGCAGCGTCACACGATCGGAAGCCAGCCATGCGCGGCTGTTCGATGCCGGCACGCCGAAGGGTTGATACGCCGCCGACCACATCTCACCGGCGGTGAGGTCGTTGATGTAGCAGAATTGACCGGTGTCGTCACGCGTGCTGTCAGCGCGCCACCGCGTAACCGCAATCGACTCGTACCGGCTGTATCCGCTGCCGTTGTGGTTCAGCATGACGGTGTACGGCATTGAGCCAAGCAGCGCGATGCGGGGCGCTGACGGCATCCTGGTCACGACTTCACGAACCACCGGGCGGTCCGGCTCCGGCGTGGCGCGCGCTTCGTCGGGCGTGACGGCCTGCGCTTCCTGCATGACAAAGCGTCGCGGGATGCGCTCATGCAGCAGCAACTCCACCGACTTCACCAGCGAATCGGCGTGGAACCGATCCTGCCAGACGTCATTCCGCAACACGTTTGTCAGCGCGACCAGCGTCATTCCGATGTGGTGCGCCATATATGCCCGCACGAACGCCATCCGCGCGCCGAGTGCGGGGCGCGTGTAGTCGAGCGCATCGCAGAAGCCGTAGTCGCCGAGTGCGCCCATCGTTTCCAGCGTGCGCAGGTTGGCCAGCGCGCGCGTCGGGTCGATCTGGGCGGCAAGTGCCGTGGCGTACGGCGCGACGACCAGATCACGACCGAGGCCTCGCTTGAGCGCCAGGTCGGGAATGCCAAAGGCGCGATATTGATAGGTCTGATGCCGGTCCCTGTGGTTGTATGCGCTTTCGCTCACGCCCCACGGCACGCTGCGCGAGCGCGCGTACGACCGGTGACGCTCCACCACGCCGTCATACGTTTGCGCGAGCAGTGTGAACGGCAACGAGCGCATGACCAGCACCGGCATCAGGTACTCGAACATGCTGCCGCTCCAGCTCACCAACGTCGTGGTGCCAGCGGTGCGCGACAGCGTCCGTGAAAGCCGGAACCAATGCTCAACCGGCACATCGTTGCGCGCGATGGCGACCAGACTCGCCAGCCTCGCCTCGGAGGCCAGCAGATCGTAGTATGAGTCGTCCGGCGTGAACGACTCCGGGTGATAGCCAATCGTGAACAGTTTGCGCTCTTCGTCGTACAGGAACGCAAATTCCATCTCCATCAGCATGTCGTACGCCTTGCCGGCCAGCGTGCGCAGGCGCTCGTAGAGCGGCGGCTGGGTATCCGCCAGCGCCAGACAGGCCTGCCGCACGGCAATGAGATGGCCGGCGATGTTGCCGCTGTCGACGGTGCTGATGTACGGCGGATCGAGCACGCGCAGATCGGTGAGGTCGTACCAGTTGTAGAAGTGTCCGCGATAGCGACGCATCTGCGTCAGCGTGCCGAACGCCTTCTCAAGACGGTCGGTAGCGTCGGCGGCATCGATCAGGTTCAGATCGCAGGCGCTGATGGTTGCGAGCAGCTGCAGTCCAATGTTGGTCGGCGATGTGCGCATCGCGACCACCGGCTCGGGATCAGCCTGGAAGTTGTCCGGCGCCAGCCAATGTGACTCGGCGGTGACGAACGTTTCGAAGAATTTCCAGTGCAGCGCGGCGTAGTGAAACAGCGTCTCACGCGCGGCAGCGGGCAGCGCGGCGCGACGGGTCTGGGATGGCGTGCTGATCGCTGCCATGATCCGCGGCGCCAGCATCCAGCAGAGCATCAGCAGCCCGATGATGAACCCGGTGATCTGCAGGTATTCCAGCGGCAGACCAAGTGCGTGCTGCCGACGCACGCCGTTCGCGAACACCACGGCTACCGTCACGGCGACGACGAGCATGCTGGTCTGCATCGAGCGCAGGGTGAGGCTCTTTACGTCAGAGAGGCTGCGCTCCACAAGCTGTGCCGACTGCCACTGCAGCATCGAGCGATGCGAGACGTACAGGCGATAGAGCGTCCGCACGATTGCATCAGCCGACATCAGCGCCTGGTGCGGCAGGGTCAGCACCGCGACCGCCGCCTGCTCGACACTGACCACCGCGTCCTGCGCCACCGCTTCGTAGTATGCCCGCCACGATTTGTCTAGCGGTGGCCGTACGATCGCGAGTAGCAGCGCCGTCACCCACGGTGCCACGATCGCGCCCAGTCCAAGCAGAGTCCAGCGCAGCGCCGAGCCGGGCAGAATTGTCCAGCCGCCGATGAGGAACAGCAGCTGCGCGATCTCGACTGTGCTGCGCCGGAGATTGTCGATGATCTTCCACTGCGACACCAGCGACAGCCGGTTGCGCTCCGGACCGTCCGGACCCGGCACGGTGCGACGCAGCCACGGCAGCAGCTGCCAGTCGCCGCGAATCCAGCGATGCTTGCGGCGCGTGTACGCCACGTAGGTCGCTGGATAGTCGTCGTAGACAATCACATCGGTCGCGAGTCCGGCGCGCGCGTAATTCCCTTCGATCAGGTCGTGCGACAGCAGCGTATTTTCCGGGAAGCGACCATGCGTCGCCATCTGGAACGCATCGACATCGTAGATCCCCTTGCCGGTGAACGTGCCTTCGCCGAACAGATCCTGATACACGTCCGAAACGGCGGTCGAATACGGATCAACACCGGGATGACCGGATGCGATGGCGGCGAAGCGCGACCGATGTGCGCTGGGCAGCGACACGCCCACGCGCGGCTGCAGAATGCCGTATCCGCGCAGCATGCCGCGCTGCGGATCGTACACGGCGCGATTCAGCGGATGGGCCAGCGCACCGACAAGCGATGGCGCCGCGTCGGGCGGCAACACGGTATCGGCATCGAGCGTGATCACATACTTCACGTCCAGCAGCGCGCTCGTGTCGCCGGCCTGCCACGGGAATGCGTCGCCGCCGCCGCCGCGCACAACTGCATTGAAGTCGGCGAGTTTGCCGCGTTTGCGCTCCCAGCCCATCCACACGCCCTGCGTTGCATTCCAGCGGCGCGGCCGGTGCAGCAGGTGGAACGGCCCTGTTTCGACTCCCGCATGTCGTTCATTGAGCTCGCTGATGCCGTCGAGCGCCGCACGCACGATCGCATCGTCATCGGGCCGCGTTTCGCCGGCGGCATCGGTAAAGTCGCTCAGCACGGCGAAATGCAGATGCGCTTCGCGGTTGGCGAGGAACTGCACCTCGAGCGTCTCGAGCGCATCGCGCACATCGTCGACGCTGCCGAACAGCGTCGGGATGACGACCGCCGTGCGATATGCGGCCGGGACGCCATTTTCGTTCAGGTCCAGACGCGACAACGTCCGCGGCGGCAGCAGCGCGGTCACCAGCTGATTGAGCACCGTGACCGCGATATCCAGCGCCGGCATGAACGCCAGCAGCAGCAGCACAACCATCGACTCACGCGCGTCCGACTCGATCAGCAGCATCACGACCAGCGTCGACAGCATCACAAGAACCGACAGTCCGCCCACGAACACCGCATTCGGATGCGAATGCACCGTGCGCTCGACCTTCTCCGCGATGGTCGGCGTGTATCCCGCCATCCGCTCGAGTTCCGTCACACCGTCATCGATGAGAAAGAAGCCGACGTGACCGCGCACTTCCTGGGGCTCGAACTCGTAGGCGGCAGGCGGACGCTGCGAGAGATCGATCGCCCACTGTGCCACCGACGCTTCCCGGTGCCCCGTGCCTTTCGCGATCCGTTCCACCACATGCCGATAGCTATCCCGCGTGGCAAAGGTCATCTGCGGATAGAAGCCTGACGGATCCGTGCGCAGGACAGCCTCCATCACGCTCTGCTTCTCGACGAACTGCCGCCAGTCACGACGCCCGATGTCGCGCAGGCTGGTGATGCTGTTAGCCATCATCAGTCCAGTCAGCGTCACGCGCTGCGTGGACAACGCCACCGAGGATTCGGGGCTGACGCCGGCATCGCGCATCCAGTGTTCGAGCCATGCCAGCGGAGGCGACGCTCCTTCAGTCTGTCGCAGCAGCTGCAGG
>JANMWU010000254.1:0-1716 GCA_031380785.1 Gemmatimonadaceae bacterium | reverse complement strand
TTCCTCGCCAGACGCGCGTACTTCTTCGCCCGAACACCCGATGAACGCACTACGTCGGTACTCGTCATCTGCATGATCGCCATTTACATGATGCAGGCCTGGGGCGACATGGGGGTGATCTGCAACATTGCGACGTTCACGCTCGCGATGGCACTTGCGGCCGCAGGGAAACTGGCAGTCGCAACGGGCGCCTTCCCGGCGCGTCCGCGGCTGATTGGCACGCGCAGTCAGGCCGCACCGGTCCGCGTGAGCATCGGTTCGAGCCTTCCGGAGTTTGTATGAGCATGCCGGCCGGCGCGACAGACATCGTGAGTCTGGTTGCGGCTGTGCCGGTGCTTGCCGCGTCAACGTATCTCGCGGTGCTCACGCTGCTTTCGCGCCGCCTCACACCGCCGGCGCCGGACACGCGCACACGGTTTGACATTGTTGTACCCGCACACAATGAGTCGGCCGGCATCGCGCTGACTGTCGCCAGCCTGAGGGCGATCGACTATCCGGACGATCGCTATCGGATTCTGGTGATCGCCGACAACTGCACCGACAACACGGCCGAGCTGGCGAGCGAGGCCGGCGCACGCGTTATTCCGCGGCAGAGTGCCACTGAGCGCGGGAAGGGCTATGCGCTGGCGCTTGGCTACGCGACATCACTGTCGGAAGGCTTCGCCGATGCGGTCGTTGTGGTTGACGCCGACACGCACGTTTCACCCAATCTGCTCTCCGCCTTCTCATCGCGATTCGCCGGTGGCGCCGATGCCGTGCAGGCGGAATACGGCGTGCGGAACGGTGCGGCGTCCTGGCGCACGCGACTGATGGTGATTGCGCTCACCTGTTTTCACACCGTCCGTTCGCTGGCACGTGCGCGACTGCGGGTGTCGTGCGGCTTGCGCGGGAATGGAATGGGATTCAGCGCGTCGCTGCTCCGGCGGGTTCCGCCGCGCGCGTTCTCGATTGTCGAGGATGTCGAATACGGCGTTTCACTGTCGTTGGCGGGAGTCCGCGTGGAGTACGTTTTTGAGGCTGTCGTGGACGGCGAAATGCCAACTTCAGCAGCAGCGTCGGAAACGCAGCGGGAACGGTGGGAAGGCGGCCGGTTGGCGCTTGTGCGATCGCACGTTCCGCCCCTTCTGGCTTCGGCGCGTGGCGCGAATCGTTGGGTTGCATATGACATGGCCGCGGACCTGCTGGTCCCGCCACTGACGTCACTGGTGTTCTTCGCCGGCCTCGGATTCCTGATCTCCGCGGGACTTCTGCTTGCCGGGACAGTCGGTATGCTGGCCGTGGTGCCGTGGTTGCTGTCGATACTTGCAATTGCTGTTTATATCGTGCGCGGCGCAATGCTGTCAGGCGTTGGTGCGACTGCTTTCCTGGATTTGCTCTGGGCGCCGGTTTACGCAGTCTGGAAAGTGACTTTATTGTTTCGCAAGAGTCGGCGGAATGGCGAGTGGGTACGAACGGCACGTTCAAACGAGAAATGAGTCTGCATACTATGGATCCGAATCGCACGTCCGCATCGTCGCTCGAGCGCCCGGGCGCCGACGTGTCGGCGGTGGATGGCGTCCGCCTGCTCGCGCCACCTGACGTCGTCGCCGGCGCGCAGGACTGGCCGCCGGTCTGGTTCTCCTTTGCGCAGCACCGCTGGAATTCGCTGGTGCTGGTGCCAGCGCAGGCGGGTCTGTCGGTGCTGGCCGTTGCTCGTGCACTCGCTGACGCCGGTCG
>JANMWU010000241.1:0-15350 GCA_031380785.1 Gemmatimonadaceae bacterium | reverse complement strand
GCATTCACGGTCGAGTCGACGCCGTGCGACAGTCGACCCAGCTCCGTCGGATCTCCGGTGTTGCGGCAGACACGTCCCCGCGACGATGCGCAGGCTGTCACCGTTCCGATTACGCCGAACAGCTGTGCAAGACGTCGGACGGCGATCAATAGATGTATACCGCAGTGCCAACGGGGATCATGTTGTACAGCGTCTCGATATCCTCGTTGCGCAATCGCACGCAGCCGTGACTCACGCTGCGCCCGATCGACGTCGGCACGTTGGTGCCGTGCAGCGCGTACCCATCGCCGAGGTTCAGCCGATGGATTCCAAGAATCTCCTTGTACTTGCGCGCGTTCGACTCGCCGGGCGGGATGATGATGCGGCCACCGGCCACCAGCTCCTTGCCCTCGGTGGCGGTGAGGCTTGTCACTGAACCATCACGATGACGCTTGATCAGTTCATTGCCACGCGTCGTTATCACACCATCGGATACGGGAATGACCTGGCCGCGCTTCATGCGCAGAATACCAAGTCTTTTCCTGGCGGCCATTTCCACGAAATGCCAGTCAGGCGGAATCCACGCCGGCGCTATCTCCTTGCTCTTCACCGTGAGCTTTCCTCGCGGCGTATCGAACTTGTATTTCTCCTTCGAGCCGGCCGCTTCCAGCGTCCGGCCGCTGCCACTCGCGACACGGGTGGTGAAGAGCTCCACTCCCCTGTCGCGCACCCACAGGCGGTTGTCGGCGAGGCTGACGACGATGTACGGCTTCGCAGCATCCACCACGCCAAGTTTTCGCGCCGTACGAATTGAGTCGTCAGTGGCGGCGAATGCGTGTCGCGCCTGATTGAGCGCCGCGAATCCACGCTCGCCACCGTCGCGCACCGCGTTCCTCGCGAGCATCGCACTGATGGTTTCCTGCCCTTCGAATGCGGCCGCGCCGAGGCTCGCGACCGCGATGATGCCGGCGCAATACGCCAGCCATCCGCCCGATTTCAGAAAACGCGTCAGCATCAGAACAGCACCGCCTTCATGCCGCGCACAAGGTTTGGTCGTATTGCAGCAAAATCCCGACGCGACACGAGAATCATGCGCGGGCCAGGCGCAACTTCCACACCACCCAGCATCGCCGCAGCGGCATCGCCGCCTTCGAGAGTGGTGCCGTCACTGAGCGTCACACGTTCCACTTTCAATTCCGGCGCCGCCGCTTTCACCGGCTTGCCAAGCGAGTCCACCGTGGGTGCCGTGGCCAGCACCACCGACTCGGCGATTTTCGCAATCGCTTGTAATCCGCGCGCAGGCAATCCACCGGTGAATCGCGCTGGCATAGAGCGCAGCGTGATGCCGTCACTCACCAGCGACACCGTGCCGCTGTCGACCGCAATGACGAGGTGCAGCTTCGGCTCCGTGCGCCCGGTGGCACGGGCCTGCTCCAGCGTCAGCGTCGTCTTCGCCGATAGCGTCGCGCGGTCAAGCGAGTCCGTCGTCGCAGCTGCCGTCGCCTGCTCCTGCCGCAACTGCATCGCTTCCGCGCGCAGCGACGCACGCTCGGCACGCAGCAGTGGAATCGAGCCGAGTGCGATCGCGATCACGACGCCGACAACGATGTAGCCGATCGCAGGACGCGCGGTGGCCTCTGGTGTGTCGCTGCTCACGGCGGTGTGATGGCCTCGACATCGAGGATCGGCACGTTGGTTGGTGCGGAGCGACCGGTTCGGACGCGCGCCGTGATCTGCACGACAGTCAGCGGCACGATCGACTTTGCATCGTTCACGAGTGCGGCCGGCAGGGCGAGGTACAGCATCGAATTTTCGCCTGCGGGCCCTCGCGCCAGCAGATACGGCTCGCCGGTAACGAGATCGCGACGCAATGCATCTGCCCGCTGGAATGCGAGAATCTCGACCTTCCAGCGAATCAGCTTGCCCTTCGAGCCCTCGGGATCTGCCCGGAGGTCAGCGGCGCTCAGCGACGTGCGGAGCGACGAGTCCACCGGCAGCAGATCGGACTCCTTGATCCAGCCTTCCATCCGAACCCGCACCCAGCCGCGTTCCCGCGCCATCGGCAGAATGGTGCCCGGCGCGATAATTGTGCCCATGACCACGCCGTCCGGCGCCGTGCGGATTTCGGCCTTGCTGGCAGGACGCAGCGGAATCGTGGCCGGACTCAGGACCATCTTGACCACCGTCGAGTCCGATGGCTTCTGTGCCGCCAGGGACGCTCCGGCCGGAAGAAACACCACACACGCCAGCGTGTAGGCAGCGACGGAGTGGCGCGCCTTCGATGACAGTGCCCATCGGTGGGGGGTACATTCAGCAGACGTCATAGTCACGACATTACTACCCTGCCCCACCCTGCATCCATGCCCTCGCATTCCGTGCGGCCCGTCGCCCTCGTCGTTCTCGATGGCTGGGGGTATCGAGAAGAGACCATTGCGAACGCCATTGCCCTCGCCGAGACACCGAACTGGGATCATTTGATGGGCTCGGTGCCGCACACGCTGATTGAAGCCAGCGGGCGGCGAGTGGGGCTGCCGGAAGGTCAGATGGGCAACAGCGAAGTCGGCCACATGAACCTCGGCGCCGGCCGTGTAGTGGAACAGGACCTTGTCCGCATCGCTGCCGCCATTGAAACTGGCGACTTCTTCAGCAATCGCGCGCTCGTGGCGGCCTGCCGTGATGCCGCATCGCGGGGTGTGACACTGCACCTGATGGGCCTGCTTGGGCACGGCGGCGTACACGCGCTGGACAAGCATCTGTTCGCGCTGCTCGATCTGGCGAATCGTGAGAAGGTGGCGACGGTGGCGGTGCATGGAATGCTCGATGGTCGCGACACGCCGCCAAACTCGGGACGCGGATTTCTGGCCGAGCTGCAGGATGAAATCGCAAAGTATCCCGGCCGCGCGGTGCTGGCGTCGCTCGGCGGACGGTACTTCGGCATGGATCGCGATCATCGCTGGCCGCGAACCGAGAAGTGGTATCGTGCGATCGTGAACGGAGTCGGTGCTGCCACGACGGCAGCCGGCGTCGGAGCTGCCCTCGAAGCGGCATATGCGGCCGGTACCACCGACGAATTCATCGAACCGATGGTGCTGCATGCTGCGTCCGGTGCACTCACGCCGCGACTGAGCGACGGCGATGTGGTGATCTGTTTCAACTTCCGCAGCGATCGCATGCGACAGCTGTGCGACGCGCTCACGTCGCCGACGTTCGACGGCTTCAATATTGACGGCCGGCCGCGCCTGTCGGTCACGACGATGATGGAATACGACCCGACGTTCACCTACCCGGTCGCGTTCCCGAACAAACAGCTGACGAACATGGTGGGCGACGTCATCGCGAACGCCGGAATGACGCAGCTGCGCACCGCCGAGACGGAAAAGTATCCGCACGTGACATTTTTCTTCAACGGCGGACGCGAGACGCCGTTCACCGGTGAAGAACGCCGGATGGTGCCGAGTCCCAAGGTTGCAACGTACGATCTGCAACCCGAAATGAGCGCGGCCGGCATCTGCGACGGTCTGGTTGAAGCGCTCGAGACTCGCAAGTACGATTTCATGCTCTGCAACTTCGCCAACTGCGACATGGTGGGGCACACCGGTTCACTGCCGGCCGCCATCGCCGCGGTACAGGCGGTCGATGCGTGCATCGGCCGCATTCTCGCTGCCGCTGAAAAGGGTGGCGCACGCGTCATCTTCACGGCCGATCACGGCAACGCCGATGTAATGGTGGACCCGGTCACGGGCGCTCCGCATACGGCACACACCACCAATCCTGTTCCATTGCTCATCGTCGATCCTGAAGGTGCGGTACCGCTGCGGGCGGGCGGTGCGCTGTGTGATGTCGGACCAACCGTGCTCGAACTGCTCGGCCTGGCCATTCCGCCCGAGATGGGCGGGCACACCTTGAGACAGGTCCCGGTGCTGGCATGATCGCGCGTTTTCTCAGTGCTACGGCGGTTCTGACGATCGGCAGTTCGACACTCGCGGCACAGGTGGGTTCGACCCCTGAAAAAAGCCCGTTCCGTGATCTGGAGATCAGGCAGGATGTAAGCGTGATCGCTGGCGCGAGCTTCGGCGGGCACGACAAGGTGGGCGCCGCACCGCACGGTGGTATGGCCGTTGGCCTTCGCTATGACGTGAACCTCGGTACGTCACCGCTGGCGTTCACCACCAGCGTCATGCGGCAGTCAGCCACTCGCGATGTTCTGCAGCCCGGATTGCCACTCACGAACCGCGTCGGCGCGAACGTCTCGCAGCCACTGTGGATGATCGATGCCGCATTCTCGCTGCTGCTCGCCGGCAACAAGAGCTGGCACTCGCTCGTGCCGAGCGTCGTATTTGGCGCCAGTCTGGTGACCGACAACAAGACAATCACCGACTCGTCAAAGTTCGAATTCGGCAACAAATTTTCGCCGCTGTTCGGATTCGGCCTCAAGTACGCGCCGCAGCGGTCGCGCTGGACAGTCCGTGCAGACATCACGAACCGGTTTTACAACGTGACGTATCCACAGACATTTCGCGATTCGACGCCGAATATCCCACGCGTCGTCGGTGCCAGCGTAAAGGGCAGCTGGACGCGCAACACCATGTTCACGCTCGGACTGGTGCGGGAAATCGGGCGGCGATGATCGGACGCACGACGCTGACGCGGCGCGTGACGTTTGCCGCCGCGCATCGCTACCGCCGGCTGGGTTGGGACGACGCGACCAACGCAGAAAAGTTCGGATTGTGCGCCCGCCCGAACTTTCACGGTCACAGTTACGTGTGCGATGTGAGCGTGAGCGGCACGGTGGATCATGAAACCGGCATGCTGCTCGATCTCGGTCTGCTGGACACGGTGCTGCAGGAAGAAGTGCGAGAGCGTTTCGATCATCGCAACATCAATGTCGACGTGCCTGAGTTCAGCGAAACCGACGGCATGGTGCCGACCGGCGAAGAGTTGGCGCGTTTCATTGCCGAACGGGTTCAGGCACGCCTGCCCTCCAGCGTGCGAGTGACGCGCGTGGTGGTGGCCGAGGACGCCACGCTGAGCGCAACGTTCGAGCCGGCGTGACGTCGCCGCGGCAGCCCCGGTGCGGCGTGCTGCTGGCCGGTGGCGCCGGAACGCGATTTGGCGGTGCGTTCAAGGGACTGCTGCCACTCGGCCAGGAGCGTGTGGCGGACGGAGCGCTGCGCGCGTTGATCCAGGTGTGCGATGACGTCGTGATCGCGGCCAATGATGCGGCGGCGGACGACTGGTTCCCTGGTCATCGTGTGGTGCGCGATCGCGAGCCGGGGCTGGGCGCGCTGGGCGCGCTCGACACAGCGCTGAGGGCGGCGAACGAACGGAACGTCGTGGTGTGCGCGTGGGACATGCCGTTCGTGACAGCAGCGCTGCTGACGGCGCTCATTGCAACGGTCGACGCAGGCGCATCCTGCTGCGTCCCGGTCCACGCCGACGGAAGCCACGAGCCACTCTGCGCTGCATACTCGCCGCAATGCGCCGCGACCGTTTCCACTCTGCTCGTCAGCGGCGAGCGGGCAGCGCATGCGATCGTTGACGCCGTGCACGGTTCGCGCTGGTCGATCGCGGAAGAATTGTCGCCGGACGTTGCCGCGCGCACATTCTTCAACGTGAACACGCCGGACGACCTTCGGCGCGCCGAGTCATGGGCGCTTACCCCTTCCATCCGCTCGACATGACCGCACGCCGGTGCATTCTGATCGCAGTCGCAATCGGCGCCGGCGCCTGTACGCGACCGATGCCACCGGTGACCGGTGCGGTGCCAGTGCCGCTGCCGCCGGTCGATCGGCCGGCGATGGCGCCGGCACCGGCCAGGCCAGCGGCAGCAACGCTGCAGCAGTTCGTCGATTCGATGGTCGCACTGCCGCAGTTCGCAAACGCAAACTGGGGCATCCTGATCGTCGCGCCCGATCGTCGCGATACGCTGGCCCGCGTGAACGCCGACAAGCTCGTGATGCCGGCGTCGAATATGAAACTCGTTACCGGCGCGGTGGCGCTCGCAAAGCTTGGCGCGGACTATCAGTGGCTGACGACGTTCACGCGAACCGCACCGATCACCAAAGGCGTGTTGCGCGGCGATCTGGTGGTGAGCGGCAGCGGCGATCCGACGGTGTCGGTGGCAATGCGTGGCGATCCTCACAGCGCATTTCTGCCGCTGATCGACGCGTTGCACAACGCGGGCGTCGTTCGCATCGAAGGCCGCGTGCGAGCGAGCGCGCATCCGGCGTTTCCGGGAAGCCCACTCGGTTTCGGCTGGGACTGGGACGATCTCGACACCGACTACGGCGCCGGCGTGACGGAGCTGATGTTCAACGATGCGTTCACCAATGTTCTGGTGACCGGATGCAGGAACGCAGGCAAGCCGGCGTGCGTCGCGACCGCACCGCTGGCGACGTTTCCGCTCATTCGCTCAACTGTCACCATACGCGCCGCTGGCAGCGGGCCGAGCACACTGCAGTGGTGGCGTGACTCAGCGACTGTGCCCGGCATCACTGTGCGCGGAAGCATTGCCGCAGGTGATTCCACGTCGTTCAGTGTGTCGCAGCCTGATGATCGCGCGATGTACCTCGCCGCCGTCACGCAGGCGCTGTCCTTGGCGAAGATACGGGTGCGCGGTAAACTCTCGCGGACGACCGGCGCTGACACCGTCGCAGTGCTCACGTCGCTGCCGCTACGGCAGGTGCTGGCTGCAATGCAGAAGCCGTCGCAGAATCAGATTGCCGAAGTGCTTTTTCGTACCCTCGCGTTGACAGAAACCGGTGTCGGCACACCAGACAGCGGCCGTGCCGTGGTTGAGCGGCAGCTGGCCACATGGGGCGTGCGGCCCGATGCATATGCCATTCGCGACGGGAGCGGCTTGTCGCGGCACAACTACCTCACACCGCGAGCGATAGCACAGGTGCTCGGCGAGGTGAGGCACTACGACTTTTTCAAGGCCTTCATGGACGCCCTTCCCATCGCCGGTGTGGACGGTTCGCTTCAGAATCGCATGCGTGCCTTCGCGAACGGTCGTGTACACGCCAAGACCGGAACGATCGACAAAGCCCGTTCGCTGTCAGGGTACGTCACGACTGCCGATGGCGAAATGCTGATCTTCTCTATCATCGCCAACAACTTCACCGTACCCAACCGCGAAGTGGACCGGGTGGCGGAGTCGATTGTCGAGCAGCTGGTCGGCATGCGCAGGGCCACTCCATGAGCGAGGCGCCACGGCTTCCGGTCGAGGAAGCAGTCAGTCGCATCATCGACACGGTGCCGCGCCTCCCGACCGAGGACGTGCCGCTGCGCGCCGCCGTCGGTCGCGTGCTGGCCGAACAGATTGATGCGGCGTACACGCATCCGGCGTGGCGCAACAGCGCGATGGATGGGTATGCGGTGCACGCCGATGACGTGCGCGGCGCCACGCGCGAGTCGCCGGTCTCTCTCACGGTGCGCGGCACGATCGCCGCCGGTGATATCGCACCGTCGGTCATTCACGCCGGCACCGCGTGGCGCATCATGACCGGAGCGCAGGTACCGGACAATATCGATACCGTGGTGCGCGTCGAAGACACGGATGCGGGCACCGAGCGGGTGCTGATCCACGACGATCGCGATGCGACGCGCAACATCCGGCCGAGTGGTGAGGACTTCCGTGCCGGGCACCGGCTGATGTTGTACGGCACCGTGATGCGGCCGGCGCATGTGGCACTGGCGGCCGCAAATGGGCGTCGCACGGTGCTGGCGATACGGAAGCCGCGCGTGGCCATTCTGACGTCGGGCAACGAACTGGTCGATGTGGATCAGTTCGAGGACGTGCTGACAGGTCGTCGCATCATCAACACCAATGGCTACGCGCTGGCCGCTGCGGTGCAGGATGCGGGCGGCGTGCCGATTCCGCTTGGCATTGCAACCGATGATCCCGCCGACATTGCGGCACGGATTACCGGCGCGCCGGAGTTCGATGTGCTCATCACATCCGGCGGCATCAGTGTCGGCGCGTTCGACTATACGCGCGATGTGGTACAGCGACTGGGTGCGAGCCTCGATTTCTGGCGCGTGCGCATGCGACCGGGCGGCCCATTCGGTTTCGGCATGCTGGGCACGCGGCCATGGTTCGGGCTGCCGGGCAATCCGGTTTCGACGATGGTGACGTTCGAAGTTTTTGTACGGCCGGCGCTGCGTTTCATGGGCGTACACATACCACTGTGGCGCGATGCATGCGATGTGACGCTGGCTGAGTCAGTGTCGACGCCGGGTGGGCTCACGCATTTCCTGCGGGCCGTTGTCGACGGTGATCGCGTAGCGCGACTGACGGGACCTCAGGGATCGGCGCTGATGACGTCGATGATGTCGGCGAACGCGCTGCTGATCGTGCCGCACAATGTGCCGTATCTTGATGCCGGTGCCGCGGCGCTCGCCATGCTGCTTCAACCCGGCTATCCGCAACCGGTGGTTCCGTGGACGTACTGACACCCGATGCACTCGAGAATGATCTGCGCGGGCGGTTCCGCACCACGGAATCACCGGTGACGATCGCTGTCGACGAAGTGGTGCAGATCCTTCATCCGGCGAACTCCGACGAGCTGATCTCCGAGCAGGATTTCGCGGTGGACGATCGATTGCCGTACTGGGCCGATCTGTGGCCGTCGTCGGTGGTGCTGGCGCGTTTTCTTCGCGGACTGCGTGGTGAAGGGCGCACGCTGCTTGAACTGGGCTGCGGCAGCGGCGCGGTAGCGACGGCCGCTGCACGCGCCGGCTTCGAGGTGACGGCGACCGACTACTACGAAGATTCGCCGCTGTTCGCACGCGCGAACGCATGGCGTAACGCGCAGGTGGACATCACCGCACGGTGTGCCGACTGGAACAGCTGGCCGAACGATCTGCGCGGGTACGATCTGATCGTGGCCAGTGACGTGCTCTACGAACAGCGCAACGCGCCGTTGATCGCGCGCGTGATGGCGCAGTCACTCGGTCCGCACGGCGAGGGATGGATCGCCGATCCGGGCCGCGTTGGATCGGCTGGCTTCCCCGACTGGTGCATCAGTCATGCGCTCAGCTGCGAGACCGTCACCAAAGTCCCGATCGAAGCCGGCGCGCACGTGCACACCATCAGCCTCTATCGCATCACGAGGTGACGCGTCAATTCAGTCGAAGCTGGCCGGCGACGACCTCGCTGATATCCATGACCGCCACATCCTTTTCAAGCTTGGCAACACCGTCGGTCATCATCGTCATGCAGAACGGACACGCTACCGCGATCACCTCGGCACCAGTCGCCACCAGCTCTTCGGTGCGTTCAACGTTGATGCGCTTGCCGATTTTCTCGTCAACGAACATTCGACCGCCGCCCGCGCCGCAACACAGCCCGCGGCTTTCTGTTCGCGCCGGCTCCACCAGCTTGAGCACCGGCAGCGCGCGCTTCAACGTCTCACGCGGCGCGCTGTACACGTCGTTGTACCGGCCCAGGTAGCACGAGTCGTGATAGGTCATGGTGAGCGTCCGGCCATGATCGGTGTTCAACGGTATGAGATTGGCATTCAGCAGCCGTTCGATGTACGTGCTGTGGTGAATCACTTCGTAGTTACCGCCCAGCTGCGGAAATTCGTTGCCCATCTGATGGAAGCAGTGCGGGCAGAAGGTGACGATCGTCTTCACTTCGTAGCGATCGAGAGTCTCGATCGTAGCTTTGGCCAGCGTCTGATACAGGTATTCGTTGCCGAGCCGGCGCGCCGGATCGCCGTGACACGTTTCTTCCTGACCGAGGATCGCGAAGTCGATTTTCGCCGCCTGCAGAATGCGCGCGAACGCAACCGTGATCTTCTTGGCCCGATCGTCGAAGCTGCCCATGCAGCCCACCCAGAACAGGATGTCGGGACGCTTCCCTTGCGCGAATACTTCGGCGTAGGTCGGGATGTTCAGTCCTTCACTCCATCGCGCGCGATCGGCCGGACTGAATGCCCAGGGCGACGCGTTGGTCTCGAGTGACTCGAACGTCGGCTGCACTTCTTCCGGGAAGCGGCCTTCGTTCAGCACCAGGCCACGCCGCAGTTCGTTGATGATGTCCAGCGGATCTATGCTCACCGGACACTCGGTCACGCAGGCGCGACAGCTGGTGCAGGCCCAGAGTTCGTCTTCGGTGAGATAGTTGTCGAGCAGCACGTTGGCCAGCGCTGCCTTGCCACCTTCAGCGTCGACGAACAGTGCCGCGCTGCCTGGAACGTCCAGCTCACCGGCCAGCAGCGGTGCCTTCTCCATCAGGCGACGGCGCGTATCAACCACGATCTTGCGCGGACTGAGTGGCTTGCCGGTGATATTCGCCGGGCACGCCGCCGTGCATCGTCCACACTCAGTGCAGCTGTAGCCGTCCAGCAGATTCTTCCACGTCAGGTGATCCACATCAGTCGCGCCAAACTGCTCCACGGCGGCGTCCAGATCCATAAAACGCATCGCGCTTGGCTGTCCGGGGCCGCTGGTGTTGCTGAACCACACGTTGATCAGCGAACTCACCACGTGCAGGTGCTTCGAGTACGGCAGAAAGTTCAGAAAGCCGAGCACCAGCAGCGCGTGCATCCACCAGCTGATGTCGTGCGCAACATGGAGCGCATTGATGTTCACGCCGGTGAACAGCGCGCCGAGGCCTGTCGAAATCGGGCGGAACCACCCAAACTGCGTTTCACGCAGGGCTGGCTGCGACGCGTACTCGAACGCGCCGGTGGTATAGAGAGTGAGCATCAGCGAGCCGATCACGCACAGAATCGTGATCGCCTCGGCGTTGTGAACCTCTTTGCCCTGCAGTCTCTTCGGCGGTGCCATCACGCGCCGCCAGATCAGCCAGCTCACCGCGACCAGGACGACAACCGCGAACAGTTCCTGACTGAGCATGAACAGCTGCCACAGCGGTCGCGGCAGAATCGCTTCGTAACTGAATCCCGGCCATACGCCGTGAAGCAGGATTTCCGCTGTGCCGGCCGTGAGCACCAGAAATCCCCAGAAGACGGATGCATGCGAAAGACCGGCGCCGAACTCGCGCAGAATCTTCGTCTGCGCGAATCCGATCGAGATCAGGTTCCACGTCCGGCGTCCCGGTGACTCGAGCCGATTCTCCGGCTTGCCGAGCCGCAGATAGCTGACCAGCCGCTGGATATTGTAGCTGAAAAATCCCACGGCGGCGATCAGCACCACCAGGAACGTGATGTTCTGTCCGGACATGTCCCATCCGATTCGGTGGAGCGTGCATGGCGTCGACGTGTGCACACGTCGGCAGCGTAAGGTCAAGATAGGGAACCCCTGCCGAATTGGGATGGGCCGCGGCGCATCCGGATGCTGCAGTGATTCCCTGGACGTCGCGCCCGCGTTCAGGCAGCACGTGCGAACACGTCAGGGTTTCTTCGCCTTGACCGACGGTTTCTTCGCACGTGGTGGCGGCATGGTCATGTCGGTCGGCGCAACCGGTGCCGGCGTTGAGACGGAGGTCTGATCGGGAACGCTCGTGTCCTGAGGTCTGTCATTCAGTGCACGTCTTTCATCGGCAGTCATTGGCGGAACGGCTGTCCAGCCGGCATCGGTCCATCGCAGCACCACGGCCGAGAGAATGTCGTCACGCTTGCCGTACGGCATCAGCACCCCCGCTGCGATCTCCAGATACTGCGCGGCAGGCACCGACTTGTGACGACTGATCGCTGTCAGCGAGTCGCGACCAAAGATCAGCGAGCCGGTGATGGGCGCGACCGCCACGATGGGGCCGCCGAGCTGCCGCGCCACGCCGCGCCATTCGTCATCGAACAGCAGTCGGCTCGTTTCGATGCTCTGACCTTCGACGGCGCGCATCCCCGACATCTCCGGTGATGCCGCCGGCATTTCGATCGAAAACGGCGTCAAACGACGTTTTGCATTCGCGATCGCGATGGCGAACACACGTTCCGGCGAAAGTCGCATCGCGGTCAGATCGTCCGGCGACAGCGGCAGCAGTGTGCCGTCGTCCGTCTGGCGCACGAGCACCACGTGCAGGTTGCCGACGAATACGCGATTGACGATAGGTAGCGAGCGCGCGATCCACGCTGCGGATCGTATCTCTGGCAGAATCGACAGCGTGTCCACGCGCACTTGCGCCGCGCCCGATGTGGAGAGCGCGATCGTCGCGAACGCACTGCACCACACCGGCCAACGCATCACTGCTGCGCTTTCGCGGCCTTCACCGCCGCCGTCAGCACCGGTACGATCTCGAACGCATCGCCAACGATGCCGTAATCAGCCACCTTGAAGATCGGCGCATCCTTGTCCTTGTTGATCGCCACGATCGTCTTCGAGTTGCGCATGCCGGCGATGTGCTGAATCGCGCCGCTGATGCCAACGGCGACGTACAGATCCGGCGACACCTGACGACCCGTCTGTCCGATCTGATCGCTGTGCGGACGCCAGCCGTCATCGGTCACGGCACGCGTCGCACCGACCGCAGCGTTGCCAAACGCCGCCGCAAGCGCTTCAACCAGCGAAAAATTTTCGGCGGCCTTGAGCCCACGACCACCACTGACGATCACCGGTGCTTCTGCCAGATCGAGCTTCGCGCCGCCGCCCATCGATACGCCGGTGACTTTCACGCGGCCCGCCGCCGGATCCATGGCCGGTGCAACGCTCTGCACGACGCCAGCCTTTGGCGCGTTGCCGACGCTCACCGAGCCGGGACGCACGCTGACGAGCGCAGGTGTCGCCGAGAGCACCATCGTCGCAATCACCTTGTTGGTGTTCATCGGGTGACGCACGACGATGTCGCCACCATCCACCGTCACAGCCACCACATCGGCGGCAACGCCAACACGCAATTTGGCACCAATGCGCGGCGCGAGATCCTGTCCCATTGCGCTCGCGCCGAATAGCGCCGCGCGATACCCACCGCTCGTGATCTGCGATGCGACCGTGGCCGCAACCGCCTCGGCATTATACGTCGCGAACCCGTCGTGCTCGACCACCAGCACCGCGTCGGCACCCACGGCGCCAAGCTTCGGCGCAACGCTCCCGATACCAATCGCGCCGAAGACGATCGCGTGCACGTCGCCACCCAGTCCGTCGGCCAGCGCGCGCGCTGCCGTCACGACTTCGAGTGCCACTTTGCGCACGTCACCACCGCGCGTCTCTGCCACCACCAGAATGTTGTTCGCCATCTCAGAGCACCTTCGCTTCGGTCTGGAGGAGTCGGATCAATTCAGGGACAGCTGCGGCGCCTTCACCGACGATGCGACCGGCCGAACGCTCCGGCGGCAATTCCATTTTTCGCACCGTGACCGAGATTGCGCCGAGCTGTGCCGGCTTGCTCTCGAGCGGCTTCTTTTTTGCCGCCATGATGCCTTTCAGGCTCGGATAGCGCGCCTGCACCACCAGACCCTGATCGATGGTGCACAACGCCGGCAGCGGAAACGCCAGCGTTTCGACCCCGCCTTCCACCTGACGCTCGGCCGTACCGTTCGTGCCGTTCACGTCGAGTTTCGACACCGCCGTCACGCATGGCAGGCCGAGAAGTTCGGCAACCATTGTACCGGTGACGCCAGCCGCGCTGTCCACCGCGATGCGTCCGAACAGAATCAGATCGTACGCGCCTGACTTCAACTCAGCCGCGAGCGCCTCGGCGATGGCGAATCCGTCGAAGGGCATCTTGTCAGCCTTCAGGTGCACACCCTTGTCGGCACCCATCGCCAGCGCCTTCCGAATCGTTTCCTGCGCGGCGTCGGGACCGAGTGAAATGACGGTGACTTCGCCGCCGCCATGTTTTTCGTTGAGCTGCAGCGCCGCTTCGACCGCCCACTCGTCGAAGTCGCTGATGTCGTACTTGATGCCTGTATCAGAGACCGACGTGCCGTCGGCGCCGATCTGAAATCGCGCGCCCATATCGGCGACGCGCTTGATGCACACGGCGATCTTCACCGCAGGTACTCCCAATGGCTGTGGAAAGAACGATGAAACGACGATCCAACGAAATTAGCCGGGCGGGGCCGCTCCCGCAGGGCAGTTGGATGCGGTCCGATGCATTTTTCACGGATGACCCAACGCCCCCTCGCCCTCGTCACCGGTGCCTCATCCGGCCTCGGTGCAGTTTTCGCCCGCAAACTGGCCGGTCGCGGCTTTGACCTGATGCTCGTCGCGCGCGACGCCGAGCGTCTGGCCGTGCTGGCCGGTGAACTTCAGAAGATCGGCGCCACGGCGTCGGTGGTTGCCGCCGATCTCACCAGCGACGACGGTGTCGCGGCCGTGGAAGTGGCACTGCTCGCGGCGGGTCGTCTCGATCTGCTGGTCAATAACGCCGGATTCGGTACCACCGGCGCACTCGCGACGACGCCGCTGGACCGTCAGGAACAGATGCTTCGGCTGCATGTGCTGGCAGTCAATCGGCTGTCGCGAGCGGCGCTGCAACTGATGACGCCCGTGAAGCGCGGCGGCATCATCACCGTGTCCAGCGTCGCCAGCTTCGTCAACAGCAGCGGCAACGTGAACTACTGTGCGACGAAAGCCTGGCAGCGAAGCTTCAGTGAAGGGCTGGCGCTTGAATGCGCGCCGCACGGCATCCGCATTCAGGCGCTCTGTCCCGGTTTCACGAAGACCGAGTTTCACGAGCGCATGAAATTCGATCAGGAGAAGCGCGCACCGGCCTGGATGTGGCTCGTAGCGGAGGATGTCGTCGAGACGTCGCTGCGACAGCACGAAGCGGGCGGTGCGACGATCTGCATTCCGGGCCTGCAGTACAAGATCGCCGTCTTCCTTGCGCGCCACGTGCCGCTCTGGATCAAGGACCGACTCGCGCAGCGCGTCTACACGCGCGAATAGGAGCTGCGTCTCGCGCGGCGCATCAGCGTCAGGTGTAACGACTACTGCCGCCAGGCGCGCATTTACGGCGCACTGCGCGGCGCAGTACCGGTCATCTCCCACGCCACCAATGATGCCGGGATCAGACCAGTGGCCATGAACGTGTCCATGAACTCGCGCATCACGAACTTGTCGCCGAGCTGCTGCTTGCGTGCGGACAGGATTTCCTCGACCTGAATCTTGCCGATGACGTAGCTGGTGCCGTAGCCGGGCTGCTGCAGGTAGAGATGCTGTTCGCCGCGCACCAGCCGACCATCGAGCCGCAGCCAGTTGCGTGGTGTGTACTTCGACGCGAACGCCGAGGCCTGCTCGAGCGTCATCTGATTCGCGTGCATGCGGAGGTCACCCAACGCCCGCGCAGCCCGCTCCGCCAGCAGGATGTAGATCAGCTCGCGTGAGCGCGGCTTTGCATCGAACATCCCCGCCGCCAGCATCATCTCTTCCCATCCGGTGGCGTTGCCCTCCGTACGCGTGACGAACGCGTTGTACAGCAGCGGTCCGCGACGGATCGGACTCGCGTGTGGCGAGTTCGCCAT
>JANMWU010000234.1:0-3767 GCA_031380785.1 Gemmatimonadaceae bacterium | reverse complement strand
GGCAGGCAGCTCGAGCGTGACGCAGTTTACACACGACGCCGCTGGCAACACGCGCTTCGAGTCCACGGCGGGCTCCGACGACGCGATCTCCGCCGAGCGCGCGTCGTACTACGGCGCGGACGATCGGCTGGTGGCGACGGACCTGCGTACGCCGGGCAAGCAACTGGTGGAAGAGTATCGCTACGACGCGCTGGGCCGCCGGGTGTGGGTCAGCACACGGTACCGGTGCGCGCCCTCGACCGATTTCGCCTGCATCGCCAATGCGGTGACGCGCACGATCTGGGACGGCGCCAGCGAGGTGGCGGAGATTCGCGCGCAGTACGACACCAGCGCGGTGGCAACCGAAGAGATGGATGCCGGGGCGGACACGGTGCCCAAGTCAATCGTGGGCGATGCGAATCCGTTTTATGGGCGCGTGGTGTATGGCCCGACCCTGGCGCTGGACCAGCCGTTGAGCGTGACGCGGTTTGAGTATCGCGATAACCCGTATGCACAGACGTCCCAGGCGTGGCCCACGTTCACCTTGGTGCCATTCTGGGACTATCGAGGCACGCCGGCGTTCGGGCTCTTCGCAGACGGCGCGTTTGCGAGGCCGTACGCTGCCGGTGGCAGCAGCTGTCCGGCATCGCCCGGGACCGGCACGACCGATCGCTGTGTGCTCCTGACGTGGCCGTTTGCCGGCAGCGCGTATCAGCAGGATCGCGGGCTGGTGCTGACGTACAGCTGGCAGGGCAGCCTGTTGCTGAAGAAGCGGGATGTGAGCGGGCTGACCTATGCGCGGAACCGGATGTACGATCCGGGGACGGGGCGGTTCACGCAGGAGGATCCGATTGGGCTGGCGGGCGGACTGAATGCCTACGGGTTTTCGAACGGAGATCCGGTCAACTTCGGCGACCCATTCGGTCTCGAGGGTTGCGAGAAAACAGACAAAATCTGCCAGCTCGCAGTTGCCATCGGAAAGCGTCTGGAACAACCCGAGCGTGCTTTGAACTTTTATGCGGGCGCGCTGGCGTCTATCCTCACCGCTGGAGCGGCGGTGGAAGCAGTCGGCGGCGCAGCAGCGGGTCGCATTGCATTCGGCGCCCTTGCAAGGGCAGGTGGCAACGCGCCGCTCGTTGCGGCCGCAGGTGCCGCCACCACGCTGAAAGGCGCGATTCCAGACGTCGTACCTGCCAACCTCGCGCAACAGATCGCGCTCAGTTTGGCGCGCTCGCCGGGCGCCGCGACCAGAATCATGGGTTCCATGGGTGATGCATCGCGCTTGGTGGCGAACTTTGGACCAGGAGAATATGTGAAAATGCAGGCAGTTATTCGCGGACTAAACGGGAATATCACAGTACATTTTTTCCGGAATATGTCGACTTTTCAGGATTTTGAATTCAAGTTCGCGTTTATTTCTGCTCCTTACAGGTAAGCACAATGGTGATAAGATTTTCGCGTGTGGAGTCAATTCGGAAGCAGTTGGCGAAGTATTCGCCAACGACGAACGTGAGCGAGTTCTGGATACCGCTGACTCTGGGACGCGAATACGTTGTTTGCGCCATCGCTTTCAATAGAGACGACATTCACTATTTTGTTGTGAACGATGACGCGCTACCGTGGCCAATGCCTTATTGCGCCAGCGCATTTGAGATCGTTGACGCACGAATATCTGAGCATTGGAGTTTTGCCTTCACACCGATGAATCCAGATTTTCAATCGATCTTGTCGTTTCAAGACTGGGTTCAGGATGCGCATTTCTATGATCGACTATTAGACGGTGAGACCGATGCCGTCCGGTCGTTCAATCGCTTCCTGTCTCCGGACGGAGCCGAGCGGTCCGCGCGAGGTTGAACGACTTCGTAGCCTCGTGGCAGCAAATTTATCTGCTGGGCTCTTTATGAATCCGCGGACAACTAGCCCGGATTTCTCACCAGGGTATTGCATAACAGCCGCCCCACGTGGCATAAGGTGTTTGTCGAGAACGCCTTACGTATCACACTGGAGACGGCTGTTATGCAGACAGAGTGTACGACCGCGTCGCTGACGTTTCAAGGGGTCGCCGGTCGCGAGGTCGTGGCGCGGTTTGATGGGGGCACGCTGACGTCCGATGGCGGCGCCGTGCTGCTGCGCGACGTGGATCGGGCGACGAATCTGCTCGGACAATTCGCCGCGTGCTTTACCGATCATCGCGATCCGACGCGCGTGACGCATCCGGTGGCGGCGCTCGTGCGTCAGCGCGTGTACGGGCTCGCGCTCGGCTACGAGGATCTGAATGATCACGACGCGCTCCGCCACGATCCGCTCATCGCGGTGCTCGCGGAGTCGGCCGATCTCGCCGCGCCTGGGGCGGGCAAGAGCACACTCAATCGCCTCGAACTGACCGGCGCCACGGTCGGTGCCGACGCGCGCTACAAGAAAATCACCGTGGATCACGACGCCGTGGATCGGCTCTTTGTCGACGTGTTCGTCCAGGCGCACCCGACGCCGCCGACCGCGATTGTCTTGGATCTGGATGCCACCGATGATCCGATCCATGGGGCGCAGGAGGGCCGCTTCTTTCACGGCTACTACGGGCACTATTGCTACCTGCCCCTCTACATCTTTGCCGGCGAGCATCTGCTGTGCGCGCGCCTGCGCCCATCGGATCGCGATGCGAGTGCCGGTGCGCTCGAGGAAGTGCAGCGCATCGTGGCGCAGCTGCGCGCCGTGTGGCCTGCGGTGGCGATCACGCTCCGCGCCGACAGTGGCTTCTGTCGCGATGCGCTGATGACGTGGTGCGAGACGCACGCGGTGGACTATGTCTTCGGGCTCGCGAAGAATGCGCGCTTGATCGCGCTGATCACCGACGAACTGGCCGACGCGGCCGCGACCTGCGCCGCCACGCAGCGGCCGGCGCGCGTCTTTGCGGAGCGGACGTATCAGACGCGCGACAGCTGGACGGGCGCGCGCCGCGTCGTCGCCAAAGCCGAACAGCTGACGGCGGCGACCGCCGACGGCGCCGGCAAGTCGAACCCGCGCTTCGTCGTCACCTCCCGCGCGATGGCTGACGTCGACGCGCGCACGCTCTATGAAGATGTGTACTGCGCCCGCGGCGAGATGGAGAACCGGATCAAGGAGCAGCAGCTGATGCTCTTCGCGGATCGAACGAGCGCGGCGACGCTGCGCGCGAATCAGCTGCGGCTGTATTGCTCGTCCGTCGCGTACACCCTGCTGGCCGCGCTGCGTCGCCTCGGCCTCGCCGGCACCGCGCTGGCGCGCGCCCAATGCACCACGATCCGTCTCACGCTGCTGAAAATCGGCGCACGGATTCGCGTGACCGTGCGCAAGGTCTGGCTCGCCCTCGCGAGTGGCTGTCCGCACGCGGCGCTCTTCGCGCAGGTGCACGCGAATCTGCACCGATGGTGACGCGACCGCGCTGAAAAATGCGCGCATGCCGCGCCCCGGACGCCCCCGGGGACACGTCGCGACCGCGTGATCACCATCACACCATCCTTTCACGGGTCGCGCCATGCGTATCGGCATCAAAACGGCCGAGCTGGCCGCCTGGACGGGCACCACACGCCGTCGCGCACCGGCACTTTCACCTCACCACGAGTCACAGCACCACCGGCCGCCAAACTCTCACCCGTGGTGAGAAATCCGGGTTAGTCCCGGTCCACCTGCAGGGCCCCGCGGCTGCGGCCGGGATGGCGCTCGTCACCTCGATCGGCAACTTGGGAGGATTCTTCGGGCCACTGATGATGGGACGGTTGAAGGACTCAACTGGCTCGTTTGCAGCAGGATTG
>JANMWU010000007.1:0-12627 GCA_031380785.1 Gemmatimonadaceae bacterium | reverse complement strand
ATCGCCGCCACGACGGCTTTAGTGTCGCTCAGGTTCGCGAATACGGCGCGCGGATGGTACGGCGCCAGATCAGCGGCGCGAAAACGGCCCGTTTCCACGCCGATCGCATGCGCCCCAATCGAACGACCGCAGGTGAGGTCGTGCGGCGTATCGCCAATTATCACAACCTGAGAGCCAGGCAGTTCAGCGCCAAGTCGCGTCGCCGCACGCGCCTGCGCAATGGCCGGCAATGCGGGCCGCGATGCTGCGTCGGAACCGTACGCACCTACCACAAAGCGTTCCGGCGCGATGCTGACAGCGCGGAGTTTCAGCGAGGCGCCAGGTTCGATGTTACCTGTCAGAATGCCAAGCATGATGTCCGAGCGCTCCTCGAGTGCATCCAGCAGCGACATGACGCCTGGAAGCAGTTCCACCGCCTCGGGCGTGCCGATGATGTCGGCTTCGAGGTAGTCGTAGTAGCGATCGAGCGCTGGCGTCATCTTTTCCGCGATGGTAGCACCGTCGATCCCCGCCAATGTGCCCAATTCATGCACGATTTGCGGGTCAGTCTTGCCATCGAACGGATGCAGTTCCGGACCAGTCGTCCCGAACACCTCGCGCATGGCGCGATGCACGGCTCGCCTACCGGCTCCGTGAGCGAGCAGCAGGGTTCCATCAATATCGAACAGCACGAGCACCGTCATGTCAATCGCCGAGCCAGGAGCAAACCGCCGGTGATACAAATGAAGCCCATGATCTGCCAGACGGTCGGAGTGTCGTTCTGGAACTGCCACGCCACGAGGATCGCGACGAACGGTTGCAGGTTTGCGTACAGCGATGTGCGCGTGGGGCCGATTTTCTTGAGCCCGTAGTAGTAGATCAGGTACGCGACGACGATTGCACCGATGGCGGCGTAAGCCATTGCAGACCAGGTGCGCCAGCCGATCGCGAGCCAGTCAGTCGCGAGCAGATCGGAACCGGTGATCGCGAGCAGCGGGATCAGTCCGCCGAGCAGTGTGATGAGCGTCAGATGCAGGCCGTTGACGCGTTGCGTGAGCGGGCGGAGGAGTGTGGCGTACGTGGCCCAGGTGATGACGGCGAGCGAGAGATACACATTGCTCTGCCAGCTGCCCGTGCGCGCGTCACCGGTGTTGTCGCCCAGCATCACCATTGCGACGCCACTGACGGAAAGCAGCACTCCGCCGATCAGAAACCGCGTCATCTTTTCGGTGCGCGTCGCCCAACCAAGGATCGCCAGCGCGGCGGGTGATGCCGCCATGATCAGGGACGCAGATCCTCCGCGGGCGCGTGACAACCCCTGCACGAAGAAGTATTGGTAAATGCCGTTGCCGATGACGCCGTAGCCAAGCAGTCGGATGGTATCGGCGCGCGATGGCCACGGTTCGCGGACGGTGAGGAGCGCCGTGACGCTCATCACAATTGCGCCCAGCGCCATGCGTGATGTGTTGAACGCGAGGCCCGGCATGTGCGCCGTGCCGTACTGCACCGCGAAGAAATTGGCGCCCCAGATTGCCGCCATCAGGAGTAGCAGCAGATCGATTCTGCCGAAGCCTGGCTGGGCTGGCGGCGCGACAGCCATCGCTGCCACGGGGGTCGGGGACGTGACGGGAGCGGGCGCAGCGGTGGCGGGCATCTTCACAATCTAGCCACACCTGGGATGGCTTCCCGCTGACGGCGGGCGTGGGTAGCATGCCCGCATGCAAGTTCAATTCGCGTTGTTCGCCGACGCCGCCAACGTGTCGCAGGAAGGCAAGCTCAATGTGCTGGGCGTGTTCGATGCGTTGCACGTTGGCCAGCTGCCGTCAGTGCACCCGCGCGCAACGTTCGTAGTCCGACTCAAAGCCGTGGCCGAGGACGAGGGACCGCATGGAGTGGCGCTGGAGTGGGTGAATCCGGTCGGCGACCTGCTCTGGTCATCGCGCGGTGAGCTGGTGGTGGGGCCTCCGCCCGATGGCGCCAACGGCATCGATGTGCCGCTGCTCGCCGTGGTGGATCTGCCGATCGATGTGACGGGGATCTACACGATGATCGTGGCCATCGATGACGCGGAGGCGGCGCGGACATCAATTCATGTGAATCAGGCGCTCGAGACTCGTCTGCCGCTGGCTCCGGCGGCACCGGCCGGGCTGCTCTCCTGACCGATCATGGGGTCAGACGACTCTCCGCGCCGTCACGAACCGCGCACTCAACGCCGACACGTATGCGTCATCGGCATCGCCGAGCCACTCCAGCGCGAAGCCGCCGCGACCGATCCCGATGTGCGCCATCCGATCACCTGCGAGCGCAATTCCGACGTGGGTGATGCGTCTGTCGTCACGATCCGAAAAGAACAGCAGATCGGCGGGCTGCAGCGCACTGCGCGACACCTCGGTGCCGTTCAATGCCTGCTGATGGGCGTCGCGCGGCAACTGCACGCCGTGCACTCCGTAGATCGTCTGCACAAAGCCGCTGCAGTCGGCGCCCCATGGCGTCACGCCCCCCCACAGATAGCTCGTGCCTTCGAACCACTCCACGGCACTCTGAGCGATAGCGTCGGGCGCGGTGGCAAAGCTTTCCTCCATCGCGTTCAGCGCCACCGTCTCGCCATCGACAATCTCCTCATCGAGATCGAGCCACGCATTCAGCGGCAGCGCGCGCACGCCATGTCGCTCACTGCGGGCAATGACACCCATCGACACCCGCGGCACATACGTCAGCGCGAAGTCCTCTGACGTCGTCGGCACCACCGGCGATTCGTCGACCAGCCGCATGAAGTAGCCGTCGTGCATCCACCCTTCGTATGCGTCCATACCGCGCACGAAATGCCAGTGATCCCCGCGCGACTCGAGCACGTACACGGGATGACCCGCCAGCTGCTGCGAGACCTGCGCCGACGACACACGCGGCTCCGCGAACATCGGAGCAATTGCGCTGCGCACGAAGGCGTGGCCGATGATGGGGCTCGTCATGCATCGGCTCCGGCTGAAGTAGGCCCGCACGGAATCATACATCGTCCTCGTCGTGGAACAGCTTGAGCTTTGTGATCAGGGTCATTCGGCTTACACCAAGACTGCGCGCCGCGTGCGTACGATTGCCTTTGTTCACAGCGAGTGCTCGCAGCATATGCCACCGTTCAATATCCGCGATGGTGGCCTCGGGTGGCGGAACGCTGTCGTCCGCGCCGTGCGAGGCCAGGTGTGCGATTCTGATCGCGGTCTCGCCGCGCGCACGTAGCTGCGCAAGGGCCAGCGTGGCTTCGAGCTCGCGCAGATTGTCGGGCCAGTCGTGTGCCGCCAGCAACCCGATCGCGGCCTCGTCCAGCGTCAGCGGCAGCTCACCATCAGTGTCGCCCGTCTGCAACAGCACGGCCTCTGACAATGCCAGCAGGTCGCCAATCTCGCGGTCGGCCAGTGACGGCAGCAGCATCGGCCACGCGTGCAGTTTGTAGTAAAGTGAGTCGAGGAACAGGCCCGCAGTCACCCGTGCCACGACATCGCCAGTGCTGGTGGCCATCACCCGCGCAACCGCTTTGTGATCACTGCTGCGCTGATCGAGCAGCTGTTGTGCTGGCATGGGCAACTGCTCAACGTGGCGGACCAGCAGTGTCGCGCCGGGCGCAGCATCGTCCAGTTCCTGGCGCAATGCGTCGACGGTCTGCCGACGCGCATCGAGTACGATCAACTGCTTCGCGGACAGCGACGAGGACAGATGAATGCGCTGGGCGAGGTACTGTTTGCCAAGTCCCCGTGCGCCGACGAGCAGCACCGGTCGGCTGATGTCACGCCGCAGCTCCTCGGCGCGTGCGGCGAGTGCACGCATGGTCACACTCGATCCCATCAGCGGCAACGGCGTGTCGTCCGTCACCAGCTCAGTACTCCCATTTACGCGTGATATCGAGCCCGAATTGCTGTGGCGTGGGGACGAAATTGCGCGCGTTCACACTGTTGTGGCACTGCAGCACGTCGGTCGGTGGCTCGAGACCAACCGAGGCCGAAAGCCATTGGCTGAAACGGTATTCGAGTTTGGCTCCGATCGAGTTTACGAGCGGCTGGTTGGTGCTGATCTGGCTTGTGCCGAAGAGCTGGCAGAGCCCGACCGTGGCACGCACGAACGTACGGCTGCCGAGTTGTACGCTGCCACCCAGGCGCGTACTCGCGAGCACTGAGCTCGGTCCGAGTTGCTGACCACTCACCCCGCCTGCCGTCTCAATCTGGAACTGGTCTATGCCGAGCGCACGCGCGACGCGGTCGCCGAGGGCGTTGCCGAGCGTGGGCAGGAGTACGTTGACCGCCTGCGATGACGACTGATCGGCCGAGGTGCTTACGGCGAGACTGGGGCGCCCGGTGAACAGATAACTGATGGCATCCGATTCGGAGAGCGCGAGCGTTGGATCCGCGCTGCCAAGTTTGAGCGTTGGCGCGACCAGTGTGCCGCCGATGGTGATGCGCACCGGAATATCGCGATCCTGACGCGTGTACTGGCGTACGATGTTCACAGCCTGAATGTCGAGCGTCGGATTCAGTTCCGGTTCACCGAAGAAGCGCAGCGTTCCGCGCTCCACATCGAAGGTGCGCTGCACCGCGCCAAAGCCGAGGTTCAGGCGATATGTCCCACGC
Organism: Gemmatimonadaceae bacterium; assembly: GCA_031380785.1. Taxonomy (GTDB): domain Bacteria; phylum Gemmatimonadota; class Gemmatimonadetes; order Gemmatimonadales; family Gemmatimonadaceae; genus JACMLX01. The sequence goes on along the minus strand of JANMWU010000007.1, from coordinate 8,032 downwards.
TCGGCCAACAGTGTGCCATCGAGTGCCAGCTGCACCCGTGTGGAATCCTGACGTGCGCGGCCGAGCGTCACACCAACGTCGCCAGCCAGCTTGATATTCGCTTCGGCGGAGCGCAGCCAGACGTTGTTACCCATGAACAGGCGCACATCGCGTACTTCAAGATTGCGCAACAGCGGCGACGGTGCCGACGCCAGCAGCGAGCGTCCCTGCGATGTGGTAGTGTCGATGAGTGTGTAGAACTCGGGATCGTCAAGCGAAACGAGGTTCTTCGTGACACCGAGCTCCGCGATCCTGAAGTCGCCGCTCGGGATCGTGACGCTGCCAGTGAGCACCGAGCCACGTTGCGTGCCGCGAATCTGCAAGCCGCCGGCGTCGGTGGATACCTGCAGCGTGGCAATGCGTGGCCGATCCAGAATGCGCAGGTTGCTGGCCTGAATCGCGAGATCGAACGACGGATCGTCGAGCGACGCGAATCCGATTCGCCCGCTCAGAATCGCGTTGCCGCCGCGCGATCCGGCGCCGCTGACGGTGAGACGCGGCAACGAAAGATTGTCGCCGCTGAACCGCAGCTCGCCGTCCATGCCGACGAGCCTCACACCGAGCGGCGCGATGTAACTGGCGCCGTTGGCCATTGTGACGGTGCCGTCCATGCGCGGTTCGCGTACTGTGCCGCGCAGCTGCAATTCGCCGCTGAGCGTCCCGCTGGCGTCGGAGATGGCGGGCGACGCGGCTTCGAAGAGCGCCAGCGGTGTGTCATGCAGTGTGAGCGAGCCACTGAGCGCTTCATTTCGCTGGAGAGTCGGGAACGCGTCGAGTGTGGCGATGACTGGCAAGGTGAGTTTCGCTGACATCAGCCGCGTGACACGATTGTGCTCAGTGAGTGTCACTTCGCTGCGGAAACTCTTTTCCGCGTACGTCCCTTCGACACTCGCGTCGCCCAGCGCTGTTGCGCCAACCGTGATTCCGCTGGCGCGCACGGAGAGGCGACCGGTTGGATCGTCGCGCATGCCGCGCATCTGTGCGCGCGCATCGAGCAGGCCGGTCAGGGGTCGTTCGCGGCGCGTGATCCAGCCGACATCGCGCAACGGGATCTGTGCCGCGTCAACAATCAGCGACAACGAATCGTGCAACGGCACGTTGGCCCATACGCGCACCCGGGCCACACCGTTATCACCCATAACCAGTGAGTCGATGGTGGTTACCTCCGGCGTGCTAACGATCGTCGCCGGATGAAGCAGCGACCAGCGCGTACGCGGCCCTGATGCAACGATGGAGCTCAGGGTTGCGAAGAGCGTGTCGCCGACGCCGCGGGTGTGAGCCTCGAGGCCAAGCTGCACACCACTGTCGGCACGCGCATCGATGGAAATCACGCCATCGCGGACGGAATTGAACTGGCCAGTCGCGGCCACGGTGTTCAATCGCAGCGGTCCGGCGGTCACACTGTCCGCCTTCAGCTTCAGCATACCGCTCGGCACACCGCGCACCCAGCGCCCGGTTGCCGTCAGGTCGGCCACGGCGGCCGCCATGGTGCCACTGAGCACATCGCGCCCGGACAGCGTGACAGCGACGCCGAGCGAGTCGATCCATCCTGCCAGGCGACCGCGAAACGACACCGTGCCGCTGAGCGAATCCGGCGTATCCACCGCTGCGGTGCTGAGCCACGCGCGAAGCCCGCCGAGTGAGTCGGCGTTGATACGAAAGTTCAGCGAGTCGCTGCGATCAGCGCGAAGACCAATGCCACCGCGAGCGGTGGCAGTCAGCGACGGCGAGAGCACGCTCAGCGAATCAATGGATGCAATGCCATCACGAAAGGTGAAGCGCGCCGTGCCCTCGTCGATCCGCAGCGCGTCGAGCCGCGACCGCTCGAAGGCCATGGTCATGCGGCCCTCAGCGTTCGCCAGTGAGTCACCGCGCATATCCACATCGGCTTTAAAATTCAGCCGCGTGACAGGGGCACCGGTTCGCTGCAGCAGCGTGCGCAGATCGAGACGTTCGAACGACGCCTGCCCCTTGAGTGCGTACTCAGTGGGTTCAATGTCTACCACACCACTTGCGGCAATGCTGCCGGCGTCGCCACGCAGCTGACCGCTGACGTCGAGCGCGGCAATGGTGCCCTTCACCGTGATTGGTCCCGACATCGTCCCGCGAACCGGCATCAGCGCGTACGAATTGCCGAGCATCGTGAAGGAGATCGGATCGGCATTCAGCTGCATGTCGTACAGCACGTACTTCGGTTCGAGCGTGATGCGTCCGCCGCCGGTCACATGCGACAGCGGAGCACCGGTGCCATCGTCGTGATACAAATCCATCGCGCGGACGCGGACGTCGTACCAGAGCGAGTCAAGCAACGCTGTACCGCGCACAAAGCCATTCACGCGCGCGAATTCCTTGTTCAGGAATCGTGGGGTGCGCAGATCGCCGCGCTCCATGTCGACGAAGAAGCCGCGGAATCGCGTGAATGCCGGATACAGAATGTCCACCTGACCATGTCCGCGACCAACGCTGGTCGCCTCGGGAACGTTCGCATCGCGGAACGTGAAGCGCAGTTCTTCCACATCGAAGCGATGCAGGGGGCCACCTTTCGCCTTGACTGTACCGGTGAACTGACCGCGCCACGGATATGGAAACGGAATGCCGTTGAACTCGCGCAGCAGTGCAAAGTCGAGCGGATCGGCGCGCACGTCCACGTCGGTAAGCGTGACAACTGGCCCACCCACGCCCCATGTCATGCGCCCGCGCACGCGCGAGTCAAGACTGCGCGCGTCCATGTTCGAGATGGCGTACTTCAGCACGTTCAGGTTCGACGGATCGTTGCGGATCAGCAGATCCGTGATACCACCGCCCTGCCTCGGGAAGGTCGGCGTCAGCCATGCAATGTCATTCATGGCCACCGTGTCACCGTGCACCGCCACGTCATAGCGCACCGGCAGATCACTGCCCCACGTGATCTTACCGACCGCACGCCCGCTGGACGCCGGCAGCTGGAAGTGCGGCAGCGAGAACCAGATCGAATCGCCGAGCCAGCGAACGTCGCCGCGCACCTTGTCGAATCGGAACGGTGGATCGTGTTCAGTGACACCCATGCTGGTGACCGCGAAGGTGCGGCCGAGTGAATCGGGATGCGAGAGACGCACATGTGATAAATCGATACTGCCCTGATCCCAGGTCCATGTGCGCATGAATCCGCGCGACTGGCGACGGATGATCAGGTCCTTGCGCGCGAGGTTGAAGCGGATCGAACTGTCGCGTCGCACGCCCTTGAGTGAATCGGCCGGACTCCACGGCATCGTCAGCAGAAACTTTCCGCGCGTGAGTGAGACCGAATCGATCACGAGGAACTCGCCGAAACTGCCCTGCGCGCGCGGCGTGCCTTTCGGCCCCTGTGGAAAGATGTGCTTGTAGTTCCAGTCGCCATCCTTGTACTTGATGATCCGGACGAACGCGTTGTCGGTGATCAGTCGCTTGACGAAGATGCGCCGGTCGAGAAAGTCGCGCGGGTCCCAGCGCATCGTTGTCTTGCCCGCAGCGATCATCACCACACCGGCGCTGTCGGCGATCTCGATCGAATCCACCGTCATGCCGGTGAGAATCGGACCGCTGATGGTACCGAGATAGAGTCGACCCTTCACGGCGGGAGTGATGCGATCGATCGCGATGCCTCGGACCCAGTTGCGGCCGGTTTGAGTTCCGGTCACGAACAGCACGCTTCCCACCGCACTGAACGCCATCAGGAGCACGCTGATGAGGCCTGCTGCCAGAACCAGTCGGCGGCGACGGATCATGACGTCAGAACGCCTGCCCGATCGCGAAGAAGAAGGTGAACGGGCCCAGCGAGCCACGGTTGCGCTGCGGCGAATATGAACCGACGCAGCGATCGTACGGATTCTGCACGATGCGATGGATGATGCGGGTGCTGTTGTTGTCCAGAATCGTTTCCGTCACCTCGCGTGAAACGATCGTGTTGCCCGGGCTTACGCAGAGCAGCGCCTGCGAGAGGTTCGCCCGTGCCAGCTCGTTGAAGTACGCCGCACCAGTGCGCGGCGCGTAGTTGTTGTAGCCGAAGTCGAGCCGGATCACGCCGATCGGCGAGTAAATGCGCGCACCGATTCCCGGCGTTGTCCGGAGTGTGCTGTTGCGCAAGCTCGCGTCATTGCCGCCGCGGCTCCACACCTGTCCGAAATCGGTAAAGAGCGTCCACTGCAGCAGTGTCGGCAGAAAGGGGCTGCGCAGCCGCAACTCAACATTGCCGACAGCCACCGTGTTTCCGCCCACCGGCACCACCCGGAACGGTTGCACGCTCGGCGCAACTTCATACGTAAACGTCGAGTCGGTGAGCGGGCGGCGGATGAATTGCTGGGTCGCAACGGTCGTGTCAGGGCTGACGACATACGCAACGGGTCCAAGCTCATTCTGCCGGAAGCCACGCACCGTGGTCGGGCCACCGGCGTACAGCCGTTCCTGCGGCGGTACCAGGCGATTACTGCTGCCAAACACCGCTCCAAGCTGAAAACGGACTGCCAGCGTCGTGCCGAGTCCAAGGCCCCAGAACTTGCTGAGATCGAGCACCGCGCTGCTGAACTGAAACGCCGAGTCGGAGAGCGTGAGCGGTGACGCGTGCCGGATGGCCAGGCGTGTGAATGAGCCGTGTCGCGGGTTGATGGGGTCGTCGGTTCGATCGCGGCTGAAGTTCGCGCCAATCACCGCCAGGCGACGCGTCGTTTCGAACACCCGGCGGTCCTCTGGCGCACAGCGGTTCAGCACCGAACAGAAAAGTGCGGGCTGCGCTTCGGTTTGACCGTAGCTCAGGTCGTATGCGAGCGTCACAGGCAGTCGCGGCGCCGCCTGCAGTGTGACGCTGGCGATCGCGCCGATATTCGTTGTGCGTCGATATGCCTGATACTCGCCGCGCACTTCGGAATACAGCGTCAGCTCGGGAATGCGCAAACCGCCCGGGCCGACGGGAGGACGCAGCGTGGCGCCGACGTAGTAGTTCAGCAGATCACTGTACGGGTCCTTACCGTTCGCAACCGCACCGCAGAGCGCAGAGGCACCTTCGACATCAACCGGTCGCCCGATTCCGATCTTGCTCAGGCGACCAGTGACTTCAAGTCGGCGCGCACGGCTGAGCAGATTGCGATCGGTGTACTGCAACTGCGTGCGGAAACAGTCGAGCGTGCCGAAGCCGGCGCTCAGCGTGCGACTGTGCATGAAGCGTTCGGCGATATTCACGGTCACATCCACACGGGCTGTATCAGCGTTGACGGCAATCGAGTCGAGCAGACGCGGTTCGATGCGCACCTGCTGATACGCATCGGTGAGATACAGCGCGCGCGTGGCCCGTTCAACGTCACTCTGCTGATAGCGCTGACCAGGCCTGAGACCGACCAGCCCTTTCACCACGTCCGACGGGATCTCCTGCATGCGACCCTCGCGCGGAACCGCCTGCACGATCACTGCTCCGATCGTCACCAGCGGTCCGGGTCGCACCGAGAATTCCACAACGGCGGTGCGACGCGTGCTGTCGCGGGCATCGCCAGACATGACATCTGTGGACAGCAACACCTGACCGAACGGATACCCTACATCAGCCAGTCGCCGGCGCAGTGTGTCACGCGTCTGTTCCAGCAGATACTGATCGAACGGTTGCCCGCGCGCGATCGGCAGCCCGCGCACCAGGCGGTCACGCTCGGCGATCCGATCGACGCCGGTCACGCGCATGGTGTCGATCGTCGTGACGCGACCCTCGTGAATCATAAAGCGCAGGTCCATCACCCGCGCGTCACGCTGAACCACGGTGTCCACCTGCACGTCAGGAAAGCCGCGGCGCCGATAGTAGATCACCAGACGCGCCCGATCGATCGCGACGAGTCCCGGATTACCGCAGCGGCGTACTCCAAAGACACCGCCAATCAGTGCCAGCCGTCGCGACACATCGCTGGCAGTGAGTGAAATCACGCTCGCCAACTGACCGTCGGTGAATGCGCGATTGCCATTGAGCACCAGCGAGCGCACTTCCAGCTCGGCCGGGTCACATCCATCGCGCTGCGCCTGCACCGCCAGCGGACCCGCCAGACCCAGACACATTGCGACCACGCGCCGCCGCCACCCCGCAGGGCGCAACGCACTCCGTAAGGGTTTGGAAACGTTCGCAGGCTTACGCGGCAGTGTGCAGACCGAGGGAACGATTGACGGTGTCGTGCGACTGCGCGCGACGGAAACGGTTGGCACCCCGTATGAACCGGTCGTAAGTTCACGATCACGCACTCCCGTGTCAACGACGTACGCGCTTTCCTGACAACGGGTTAGCTCATTGCGCGCGTCGTCCGCGCGATCGTCCTCCACAACCCTCGGCCACGCTGCGATGCCCCGCTTCCGCGCTACTGCACTGACCATCGTCGCGCTGACCTTTATCGCGGCATGCGGCGGCGGCGATACGGCGGCGAAACGCGGCAGCATTGTCGACAGCCGCGACACATACGACCCGCGGTCGTTCGATCCTGCGCTCTCCACCGACGTCCCCACCGGTCGCGCGGTCGGATACGTCTTCGAAGGACTCACGCGTTTCTCACCCGACGCCCAGGTGGAGCCGGCGCTCGCCTCGTCGTGGACTGTGTCACCTGATGGCCGCATCTGGCGATTCACCCTGCGACAGAACGTGAAGTTCCACGACGGCAGTGCGTTCACTCCGCAGCACGTCGTTTCGAGCTTCACGCGCGTGCTCGATCCGAAGACCCGCGGCGGGCGTGGCTGGCCGCTGTTCCCGATTCAGGGCGCCACCGACTTCGCAGCCGGAAAGGCCACGTCGATCAGCGGTATCAGAATCGAGAACGACAGCACGGTCGTGATCACGCTCACCGAGCCGTTCGCGATATTCCCGAAACTGCTCGCAATGCCGGTCGCGTCCATCGTGCCAGCCACCGTGGCCGCCGACTTTGGTGAAAAACCCATCGGCACCGGCCCGTGGAAGCTCGCCGAGTGGAAACACGATGACTTCGTGCGCTTCGTGCGCAACAACAGCTACTGGGGCACCAGGCCGCTGCAGGATACGCTCATCGCGCGCGTCATCCCTGACCCCAGCACCGCGGTCGCCGAATTCGAGTCGGGCAACGTCGACATTCTCTATATTCCCGAGGCCGAAACGCGGCAGTGGGAGCAGACGGAAGAGAAGAAATCGCTGCTGCAGGCGGCACCAGTGCTGCGACTCTGGTATGTGGCGATGAACACCACTCGCGGTCCGCTCGCCGACGTCCGCGTCCGTCGCGCAATCAATCATGCCATCGATACCAAAGCGATCCTCACCAAGCTGCTCGGTGGACGCGGTCGGCTCGCGGCCGGCATCATTCCGCCAGCGTTGGACGGCTCCGACACCACGCGCGCACCGTACCCACACGACATTGCGAAAGCGAAGGCGCTGCTGAGCGAGGCAGGATTTCCCAATGGCATCACGGTGAAACTCTGGTGCTCGCAGGACGCCACACAGTCGCGCGTGGCGCAGGCGATTCAGGGATATCTGAAGGATGCCGGCATCAAAGCCGAACTGGTGCAACGCGAGAGCGCCAGCATGCGTGAAGCGGCGCGCAAAGGCGAGACCGATCTGGTGCTGAAGGACTGGTACGCCGACTATCCCGACGCTGAAAACTTTCTCTATCCGTTGCTGCACTCGGCGAACGCCGGCGTCGGCGGCAACGTGAGTTTCTTCAGAAACGTATTGTTCGACTCGGTGGTGACCGCGTCGCGCCGAGAGACCGACGTCACGAAGCGTACCGCGCTCTACTCGCGCGCCGACAGCATCGCATTCCAGCAGGCGCCGATGGTGTTCCTGTTCTTCTACAACGAGCTGTACGCGGTGCAGCCGTGGCTGAAGAACTGGACCGCTCCAACGATCTTCAACGGCCAGCGCATGATCGGCGCGCACATCGACCGCAGCACTCCGTGACATTCATCGCGCGCCGGCTGTTGCTTGCGATTCCTACGCTGGCCGGTGTGCTGATAGCGGTCTTCCTGTTGTTGTACGTCGCGCCGGGTGATCCCG
>JANMWU010000097.1:0-2330 GCA_031380785.1 Gemmatimonadaceae bacterium | reverse complement strand
ATCATGGACATCGGACACCTGTTCATGGGCAGCCGCTTCGAGCAGGTGGTCGGCACGATGAAGAACTTCATCCCCGAGCGCATGGTGCGTCAGACGGGGACGATGATGCGCATGAATATCGACGACGGCGACATCTTCATCGGCGAATTTGCCAATGGCGCCATCGGGTCGATCCAGACCAGCTTCGTCACAGTTGGCAACTATCCAGGAATCGAGGCGCGAATCTATGGCAGCAAGGGCGCGCTCATCTGCCGCCTGGTGGAGGAGAACGGCATCTGCGAAACGCTCAAGGCGGCGACCGGTGATCAGGTGGAGTTCCGTGAGCTCGATATCCCGGAGCGCTTCTACCCGCCGGGTGGCAATCGCGAGGAGTCGTGGCGCTCGCTGTTTTACGCCAACCTCGTCAGCTCATTCATCTCCGAAATTCTCAGCGATGGCCCGGAAAACGAGGGCAACTTCGAGGACGGGGCGCATGTGCAGGAATTGATCAACGCCGTCGAGATGTCATTCAGGCAGCGCAAATGGATTGGTATTCCGCTGGCGACGGGAGCGGCCTCCTGAGCAGAGCACTCGAGCGGTACTTCGCACAGTATTTCTCACGCAACCCGGTGAACGCGACATTCACCGGGTTGCACGCACTGGACGACCAGTTGCCCGATTGGTCGGCTTCAGGCCGCGCCCGCGAAGCCGGTGAGCTGCGTCGACTGCGCGACGATCTGAACGACGCTGCGAATCCGGGCACCGGCCGGCTGCGCTCGGATTCCGTTGCGCTCGACACCGAACTGGCACAAGCAGGCATCGACGTGCGCCTGGCCGAATACGACAGTGAGTTCTTTCACGCCCGCAATCCGGCGCTGTGGACCGGCGAAGCGATCTTTTCTGTGGTGTCGCTGATGATCCGGGACTTCGCACCAGCCGCCGAACGCATCTCATCGATCGTTGCTCGTCTCAACGCGATTCCGCAGTTTCTGGCCGCGCTGCCTGAAGCCATAACGTCGCCCGTGCCGACACAATGGATCGCGCGCGCTGCCCGCGAATGTGTGGCTGCCGACGGGCTGTTCGAGCATGGCCTGTACGCCTGGATGCTCGCGAACGACATCGCTGCAGACATTATTGTCTACGTGCACGAGGCGGCAGAGCGCGCGCGCGATGCGTTCACCGCGACAGCGGCGCATCTGGAGGCGCTGCCCTCGTCAGATGTCGGCTATTCCGTGGGGCGAGACGTGTTCGACACCCTGCTCACGCGAGGCCACTTCTGCACCGACGGTGCCGGCGCGCTGCTGGAGGAGGCGCTGGCTGAAATGCCGATCGAGCGGGAACGGTTGGCCGAGATGACAGCAGCGTCCTTTGGCTCCTGGGAGAACGTTCAGGAGGCGCTCGCCGCCGATCATCCGACCGCCGCCAACTACTACGCAGCCTTCGCCGCACGCTGGGACGACTGTCATCGCATCGCGCTGCAGCATCATACCGTGACGTGGGCTGAGTGGCCGATCAGGTATGTGCCGATGCCCGCGTGGGCCGCGCCGTACGCACCGCAACTGTACTGGCTCTTCTATCGGTCGCCGGCGCCGTTCGATCCGTATCACACATACGAATACGTCGTGACTCCGATCGACGCCGCAATGCCGGCGGAAGAGTCGGAGAAAAAGCTGCGCGCCTGCAACAACAGCACCATCACGCTCAATCACGTTGTGCATCACGGCGCCGTTGGTCATCACGTACAGAACTGGCACGCGCGCCATCAGTCACGTTCGCGCATCGGCCGTATCGCCGCCACCGATTGCGCCAGCCGGATCGCCATGTTCCTCGGCGGGTCGATGGCCGAAGGCTGGGCGTGTTACGCAACGCAACTGATGGAGGAGCTCGGAATGCTGACGGACCTCGAGCAGCTCTCCGAGCAACACACCCGGGTGCGGATGCTGGCGCGCGCGATCGTCGACATCCGATTGCATCACGGCCTGTGCACGTTCGCCGAGGCGGTGCGGTACTATCAGGACATCGTGGGGATGACTGTGGAAGTGGCGACTGCGGAGACGACGAAAAACTCGATGTTCCCCTGCACCGCGATCATGTACTGGCTGGGCACGAGTCGCATTCTGGCGTTGCGCGAGCGTGTAATGGCAGCGCGTGGCGATGGGTTCGTGATGCGGGAGTTCCACGACGAGTTGCTGAGCCGCGGCGCGATCCCGGTGCCGCTGGTTGCCACCCTGATGACGGAGTCGCTCGCGTGAAGCGGTTGGTGCTGCTTTCAGCCATCACACTCATGGCGTGCGGGCGGGATGCAAAGACGCGTTCGGCGTTGACCGGCGATCTGCTGACGATAGGGTATG
>JANMWU010000008.1:0-3170 GCA_031380785.1 Gemmatimonadaceae bacterium | reverse complement strand
GCAGGGTGATGTCACGGCACTTGTCGTCACGCGCTTTGACCGACAACGCACATCGACCGACGGCCGGGACTGGATAGCACGACTCCCGCAGGAAGACTGCTGTCAGGCAACCGGAACGGCAGCACCATTGAAGTACGAGCGCGATGGCGGACCAGGAATCGAGCGCATCCTCGGCATACTTGTCGGTGGTGAAGCGGCAGAGCTTGACACTTCAATCTTCGTTCGCGCGCAACTCGTTTTCTGGCTGCTGGCGGCGCCGGATGGGCACGCGAAGAACTTTTCGCTTTCGATTCGACCGCAGGAGCAGTACCAACTGACGCCGCTCTACGACGTACTCTCCGCCTGGCCGATCATCGGTCATGGGCCAAAGGAATGGCACGTCAGCAAGGTGGGACTGGCGATGGGTGTGCGCGGAAAATCAGGACTGCATCGCCTGCTCGACAAGATCCATCTCACACACTGGCAACGTCTCGCAGTGAGCACCGGCGTCCCCGGTCTGTTCGACGCGATGGTGGCGATGGTGGATGCGGTGCCGTCCACCCTCGCGACTGTCGAACCACAATTGCCGACAGATTTTCCGCCCTTCGTGTGGGAGCGCATCCGCGACGGCATGTTGCGTCAGCGCGAGCGGTTCATGGCGGCCCTAAATGCAACGGCTAGCGACTGAAGGCACAGTGCGCGCTGGAATGCTGATGCTGAGTGAACGGCAGCGGCGCGCGGCGCTACCGAACGAACACGTAGGCCACACCAACCCATGCACGCCGCAGACCAAGCGCCTCGTTGAACGGCGTATAACCGTCCTCGATACGCTCCCGATAGAACGGTCGGATCGAGCCGATCGCAGCGCCTGCAGTGAGTGCGATCGGCACGCGCACCGTGGGTTGCCAGCGCAAGTCGGCGCCTGCCTCTGGCACGTACATGAGGCGCCGTGCATCGAGGCGCGAGCGTTGTGTGGAATCGCGAGATTCGGTGCCGATCCTCGCAACACCCAGTGTCCCGAGCAGCGAGAACGTCATTCGCGCACGATGAAGCAGCGGCAAGCGGACGCCGATACTCCCCGACTCGAGTGTCGTCGTGGTATGCAGTCGCTGCGCATCACAGCGCGTGGTGCCGATCGGTAGAAGGCCCGCACACGGTGACGCGATCCGATCACGCGAACCGCGCATGACCTCGCCGCGCATTTGCAGATGAAGCGCGCCGTGACTGAACGTCGTGCCGATTGTGACGCCACCGCCCGCGAGCGCCGCGCGTTCCGCCGTCGCAGCCTGCGCGAGCGCGACATGTGCGCTGATGCTCTGGGCAGGAACGCTCGTGGCCAGAAGCGTGACGATCGCAACCAGGAGTGTCCGGCAGAACATGCGCCGACTCAGTAGGAACCGAGGTGAGCGACGGGCACTCCAAGGGTACTCGCAATCGTCGTGAGGGTCTTCGTGTGCGGCGTCGCGATTTCGCTCCGCTCAACACGCGCAATCGCCTTCGCCGAGAGGCCCGGAAAGTCGTCGCGCGAGAACCCTCGCTGCAGGCGCAGTCGGCGGATGGACGCGCCGAGCGACGCGTCCTCGCTCAGTGCCCGCTTTTTTGCGGCACGACGATACGCGATATCGAACTCGTACAGGATTGCGTCCGAGGATGCTTCAAAGCGCCCAAGCCTGACGGTCTGTCCGTGATCGATCACACGCAGGTCACTGGGATCCACCACGGCACCTGAGGCGCGGTTGGCAAACCAGCGCGAGGGAACGACGAGTGGCTCGAGAGTACCGCGATACAACAACACGGCAGACGACTGCGCGTCGAACACGGCGCCGATGAACAGGTCACGTCGGTTCGGAGCGGAGAGCACCATCGTCAGTTCACCGAAGTCGGGCAGGCGGAGCGCGTCCGACGCCGCCACCACGTAACGGAAGTATGCGCCATACAGCTGCAGCGCCACATCCGGTGCGCCATCCAGTATGAGCAGGCGCTTGTCGCTCGACTGAACGGCGGACTGCATGACCAGCGCTGCGAGCGAATCCGTCGTCGACGCCACCCAGACGGACTGCGGCGACGCGGTGTGATACTGCTCGGCGAGATCGCGCTTCGACGAGACGCGATAGGTCACGCCAGCACCGCCGTCGCGAAGTGCCGGCAGGCTCGCGCCTCGCATGGAAACGAGATACACAAATCGATTCGCGGAGGGGATGCTGCCATGTTCCGCCGGGACGGGCGGGCGCACCGCGGCTCGCAAGGGATTTGGCACAGTCTTCGATGTCGCGGTCATGCTGCCACTCCTGCGAGTTCACCGGATTTTCCGGATAGAGATCATTCCACGCCGCGGTGAACTCCGCAGCGTGTGCCACAAGTAAGACAACCAGCACAACGGGCACGTAGCGCGCCGGTGGATGCGTATCGAGGAAGTGCAACTCACGCAAACCGAACCGCCAGCTCCGGGTCGTGTGGAGCAGTGTCACATGCGGAGGTTCAACGCGTTCCCGATCGCGAATCTTCACGCGCCAGCCCCGTTCGTCGAAAGGTGCCGGCACTACGAACGCAACAGGCATTCAGCACCCAGACGACGAGTCTGTGCGAGGAGTATAGTGTCCCGTTTTACTTTGCGCAAGAATGGGACGTTTTTGATTTCGTCGACGCGGCTTCGTGTCGCCCTCGGGGCGATCACAGTCCGACGTCACGCTGGTGTCGCGCGTCAGCGAGGCGTCATGCGCTCCGTCAGTCAGTCACCATATCGTAGCCAGCAATCACGAAGTGCCGATCCAGCGTCAATGCCGCACGAGTGCCGCGCTCTGCCATGATCGCGAAGCTGACGGCATCGACCATGGAGAACGGCTGGTCGGTGTAGCGCATGAGCCAGTCAGTGACGGCGACATCTTCGAGCAGCGCGTTACTCGACACGACCACGTTGGGCGACGCGCGCACCAACTGCACAAAGCGCAGGCCAGCTCCGATCCCAGCCCGTCGCATGATCAGTGCGTGCGACTCGGCCACAATCAGGTTCGACGTCACGATGCGGACGCGGCGCTCCACACGCGTCCGCAGCGCGGCGCTCAATCGCTCGTGATCAGGGTGCGATCGGACGACGAGCGGATACCATGCGCTGGTATCGACAAACAACTCATCCATCACTCAGGCCCCGTCCGACGCCGCCGGCCACGACGCCTCCTCGTCCCGGGCCAGGA
>JANMWU010000938.1:0-4283 GCA_031380785.1 Gemmatimonadaceae bacterium | reverse complement strand
ACGGTGCAATCGAGTGCTATGCCAAAGCATCCTTCAGATCCGACGAACGCGCCGAGCAGATCGTAGCCTGGCGCCTCACCATGTCTCGACCCCAGCGTAACGATCTCGCCGTCGGGCAGAATCACGGTGCATTCGACGGTGTGATTGAGCGTCACGCCGTATTTGAGACAGTGTGGCCCGCCCGCGTTCTCGGCCACGTTGCCGCCGATCGTGCATGCCGACTGACTCGACGGATCCGGCGCATAGTGCAACCCGTGGACGGCAGCAGCTTTCTGCAGCGAATTGTTCACGACGCCCGGCTCAACCGTGGCCACGCGATTCTCCGCGTCGATACTGAACATGCGCGCGAGGCGATTAAGCCCGATCAGCACCGTGCCATCGGCGAGAGCGCCGCCACTGAGGCCCGTGCCGGCGCCTCGCGGAACGAACGGGATGCCCAGTTCTGCCAGCGTGCGCACCACTGTGATCAGTTCGTCTCGGGTGCCAGGGAAAACCGCCAGCGATGGCGTCCGGTGATATCCGGGCAGGCCGTCGCTGGTGTACGCCACCAGCGCACTCGGGCGCTGCAGCACACGCCGCTCTCCGACAATCGCGGCAAGTCTCGCATCAAGCGTCTGCATCGGCGCTCAGACCGGCGGTGGGCCGTGATGATGCCCGTTGGTTTTGGCGCGCGTGTGCAATTCGGCGGCGCCTTCAATGGCGCCAACCTTTGACTCGAGCGCGGAGATGAGCTGTCGCAGTCGCGCCAATGGGCTGCGCTCCGAGAGAATGGCATACAATCGGTCGTCGCCCAGCTGCATCAGGTGCGCAACCTGAAACGACAACGCTGCATCATCAGCGTTGAACTCGGGCGGGTCCGCTTTCGCATCATGAACGGTGAAGGTGGCGGTGATCACGCGTGCTGCGAGGTCGCGAACCAGCGCTGCGCTCACGGCCAGCGCCGCCGCACTCTCCGGTGCGTCTTCGTGCGCCGCGACGTGACCGACGCGATACGGTGTGCCTGCGTCGACCCAGGTCTCAAAGCGAAAGCGTTCACGACCTTCAACGACAATGTTCGAGCGACCGTCGGGGAGCATTTCGGTCGACATGATCTCGGCCACGCAGCCGATGCGGCCGGCGGGCAGGTCCGCCTCTGACGCGTCTTCCGGCGGCGCGATCAGTCCGAATTGACGTGAAGCCGCCGCGCCTTCGGTGACATCACGGATCAGCGTACGATACCGGGGCTCGAAGATGTGAAGCGGATGCACAGCGCCCGGCAGCAGCACGAGTCGCAGCGGGAAGATCGGAAGCGGGGTCGTGATCACCCGTGGAAGTTACCACCAGTCGCGAATCGGGCGACCGGTTCGGCGACTCAGCTTGCCGGCAGCCTCGCCGCATCGGTCGCTGTGCGCTCGACGAGCGCGAGCAGTGACGCCAGCTCGAACGGTTTCTGCACCACGGGGCAGTGCGCGCGTGCGAGATACGCCGCCGCTTCATCATCGCTGGTATCACCCGACGAAAAGATGAAGCGCCGGCTCACGCCTGGCGCGACGCGTGTGATCAGCTCATGCAACGCCATCCCGGAGAGCCGAGGCATGCGCAGGTCGGTGATCACAACATCGAACCCGCCGCCAATGACCGCAGTGTCGAGCAACATCGCGCGCGCCTGTTCGCCATCTTCGGCTTCGCACACATGCCAGCCGCGCCGGTTGAAGAATCGTCGCAAAGCGGATCGCAACGTCGATTCGTCATCGACAAGCAACACCGAACGCGTCGAGGCGTCGTGCATGGTTCCGGCGGATGGCAAGCTGCCCGGCAAACGCGGGTTCGGACTGATCATTCAATTCCGTGATGCTGAGAGTGATGGCGCAAGGTACACGGATCACGCGCAGCGACCAGCGTCGATATTGACACCAATCATTAGCCCACACACACGAACACCACGATGTCAAAAGGCATCGTGGTGTGGATGAAACGCGACTAACATTTCAGAATGCGCACACGACCGGCGCCAGCGTCGGCGTCACGGTCGCGTCACGCGCTCAGGCGACCTGCCAAAACCCGGCCAGGGCGTTCCCGTCGGCGCTTTCGCGCAGCTTTTCAAATGCCCGTTCCCGAATCTGACGGATCCGCTCGCGGGTTACGCCGAGCAGGTCGCCTATACGCTCGAGCGTCATCGGTTCGGCCGCGTCATCGAGGCCGTAATACATCGTGAGGATCTGCCGTTCGCGAATCGTGAGGTGCTTCCTGATCGCGTCCTTCACGAACACGCGCATCAGGCGCTCGTCGGTCGCTTCCTCGATGTCACCGCCGTCGCTGATCGAGAAGCGCTCGCCGAGTGTGCTGGCATCGCGATCGGACTTGTCGACCGGCGCGTCGAGTGAGGTTTCGCTGGTGGTCATCTGGCGCTGCGCGCGGACCGTCTCAGCGTCCTCGTGGATCATCTGGCCCAGCTCGGCGTCGGTCGGCTCACGATGGAGCTTGGTGGCGAGGATCTGCTCGGCCTTGGCCATGCGCAGCAGCGCTGAATTCTGGTTCAGCGGGACGCGGATACTGCGGGTCTGCTCGGCGAGGGCCTTGAGCACAGCCTGGCGGACCCACCAGACGGCGTATGAGATGAATTTCACGCCCTGATCCGGGTCGAACTTCCTGACCGCCTTGAGCAGCCCCTCGTTGCCGATGGCGACCAATTCGGCGAGGTCGAGGCCATGCCCCTGATACTTCTTCACGTAGCTGATGACGAACCGGAGATTCGCCGTGACCAGCCTTTCTGCCGCCGCGGCGTCACCCTGCTGGGCCAGTCGGGCGAGGGCTCGTTCCTCGGCCACCGTGGCGATCAGCGGGAGGCGCTTGATGTCGGCGAGGTACTGGTCGAAGGTGCTTCCACCACTGCTGCGGGTACTGGGCCGGCTACGCGACGATGCCACCTTCTCCATGTGGTTTCTCCGGGTGCAAGACGTCGCGGGCGGCGACGCCAGCCTTGCAGTCCACATCTTGTCCGGTGGCTGGCCGGCGAGATGGTCGAAACCGAGGCATGCCGATTTCGTGGCGACAATAACTGTCACGCGCAGTTTACATGTCAAGTGTCAATTTTTATGGACACTTTCACGCTGTTTCGATGGGTGAATGCACAATTCCGGGGATTTCCACCCGTTGAGGTGTAAACTTCTGACACTTTCCATCATTGTTGTGTCCGCTTTAAGTTGTCGTAAATCAATAACTTCGCCGTCTTCAGAAATGGCGCGGGGTTACTGTCCGCGACGCACGAGCTGCGCGTAACCGCGGCGCCGGCCGAAGCGGCGCGCGGCCGCGCAGTCGCCCATCCAGACATCGATCCGACCGCCCTTGATGACTCCGCCGGTGTCGTCCGCCAGAAAGCGCCCGTATTTCACGCGCCCGAAAAACAGGTCGACGTCGTGGCCGAGCGGAAAGAGTTTGCGATCCACAGCGATGATGCCATCGCGCACGAGGTTATCGCGTCGGGTGCGTCCCTGCAGGCAATAGGCGGTGATGCTCACGGCGATGCGTTCGCCGGCCCGCGCCCGCTCTTCGATGCTGCGGAACAAGCGCCCTTTCGGTACCAAAACGGCCGGCAGCCCCGCACGCGGCAGCTTGTTGGACGGTGCTGCGGCCGCAGTGCTGTCGCGATGGTCGTCGACGCTGTCGGCGGCGGCGAAGTCGGCCAGCGTCTCCGCCCTCCGCAGTTGCGGAAACGCAATTGGATACAACACGAACCAGATCGCAACTGCGCCGACGGCGAGTTCAAATGCAATGCGAATCCGCTGACGCCTCAGCCGGCGCCGCCGCCGGCTCTGCGGTCGCATCGGCGGCGGTGGCGCCTCAGTCACGCCAGTCGCAGAGCGGAAAGTGCGACGTCGCGCGGCACTGGAATTCCGTACCCCGAATCCGCGCCCGCCATAGCTCCACAGCGCGCCGGCAAGGCGTATTCGACGACGCCCGCGCGAGATTTTTTGTCGTTCGCAGTGGCGTCGACGATCGCTTCCGCAGTCAGCATCGCGGGCATCTCCGCCGGCAGTCCAAACCGTTCCATCGCCTCACGGATCTGGCGTTCGAGTGCCGGGTCGCACAGGCCGAGCGCGATCGCGATGCGGGTTTCGACGAGCATGCCGTAGGCAACGCAGGCGCCGTGCGGCACCGCGTACGCCATCAGCTGCTCCACGGCGTGACCGATGGTGTGGCCGAGGTTGAGCACTTTGCGCAGGCCGTGCTCGCGCTCGTCGGCGGCGACGACGCGGGTTTTTATCGCAACGCTACCTGTGACGATCGCCTGCCAGTCAGCGCTG
>JANMWU010000881.1:0-6840 GCA_031380785.1 Gemmatimonadaceae bacterium | reverse complement strand
TGACGGCGGACGACATTCGTGAAATCGGCGCGGCTGCGGCAACGATCAGTGTGCAGGGTGATCGTTACGCGACGACGGAGGCGCGACGGGCGGCGCGGTGACCTGAGCGGTCGCAGGCGGAAACCATCAAGATTCAAGTTTCACGGTCGCGCGACGAACGCATACCGAAGTCTCGCCTGGACCTGCACGGTCACATCGCGTGGCATCAGTGGACTGTACTGACCACCGTAGTCTACCCCGACTGCCGCATCGAATGTCATCGGTCCGTAGGCCGGCACGAGACTGAGCTCGATCAAGTCACCCAAGGCGCCGCCTGATGCAGTCGCGGCCGCCTCGGCATCGGTGCGGGCGGCGCGCACAGCGAGGCCGATCGCGCGTTGACGCGCCGGCACTGCCTGAGACGACGCGAAGGTGATGTTCGCGATCTCTGTCGCTCCGGCAACGAGCGACGTGTCGACGAGTCGGCCAAGCGACTCGAGATCCGACACCGCCACGCGAAGCGCATTGCGGGCGAGGTACACCGGCGCCGAGCCTGCCAGGCGCGGCGCGCTCCGCCGGCGGAGGTTGGAGCCGGTCACTGAGCACAGGAAGAATGGGCGCTAGTTGCCATTATACTCGCTGCGCCGCGGGCGCCTTGTGCCTGCATTGGATTTGCCAAGAACCGGCCGAAAATGGCTGCGGGCATCAGACGTCGATTGACGTTCACGGCTGTACGTTCCTGGGCTGTGGGAGGAATGCGGCCTGACAGCGACGAATCACGTGAAGTCGAACCGTCAGACGCGAACTCTTGGAACAGTATCGACCGCTGCACAACACAGCATCCAGCCAGCACCAATGATGGTAGGTCCGCGCTCGGACACACGATGAGCACACTGAACCGGAGCAGGCTTCCAGGCGTCCGCTCGGCCGGCACTCGGGCCCGCGAAACGCGACACGACCTCATGCCGTGAGCCGCCGTCCGTCCGCACACTAGGATTCGCGAATGCCTGCCGACGACACCGCCACACCCGCCCTTCGCCGGGCACTGCGCCCCCGGGATCTCGTCGTCTTCGGGCTGCTCTTCATCGGGCCGCTCGCGACCGTGGGCTTCTTCGGCGTTCTCGACGCCCGCGCTGATGGCGCGGTGGCGCTCGTCTATGTGATCGCCACGCTGGCCATGGGATGCACGGCGTGGTCATACGCGCAGATGTCACGCGTCGTGCCGCACGCCGGTTCCGTGTTCGCGTACGCGCGCGAAGCCATCGGGCCCAGTGCAGGGTTCATCGCCGGCTGGATGGCGATGCTCGACTACCTGCTGCTTCCCGCCGTGGCGTACCTCATCTCAGGCATCGCAGTGCATGCCCTCGCGCCGGCCATTCCGGCGTGGGTGTTCACCGTGGTCGCGTTCATCGTCACCACCGGCTTCAATCTCGCGGGCGTCGAAGTCGCAGCGCGCATCGGCCGATGGGTGCTGCTCGCCGAACTGGCGGTGCTCGGCCTGTTCGTCATCGCGGCGCTGGTTGTGCTGTTCACGCACGGCCCATACCGGCCGCTGGCATCACCGTTCACGGGCACCGGACATCTCGCGCGCCCCGGAATCGCGCTGGTCGCGCAGGTGATGGGCGCGGTGGCCATCGCCGTCAACTCATTTCTCGGCTTCGACGCCATCGCTTCGTTCGCGGAGGAGAATGCCGGTGACGCACGAGAGGTTGGCCGCGCGATTGCGTTCTGCTTCATCGTCGCCGGCGTTGTGTTCGTGCTGCAGTCGTATCTCGCGAGTGTGCTGAGCATCGCGACGCCTGCGGAACTCATCGCCAATCCCGAAGCGCAGGGCACGGCGTTCTACACCGTCACACGGACAGCGATCGGCGCGTGGATGGCGACGGTGCTCGCGGTGACCAAAGCAATCGGCCCGGCGTTCGCCGCCATGACGGGGCAGGCGGCAGCGGGGCGCCTGCTGTTCGGCATGGCGCGCGACGGAAGTCTGCCTCGCGCGCTCGCAACGGTGAACGCGGAGCGTGGCGTGCCGGCGGCGGCACTCTCGGTCGCCGCGGCGCTGACGCTCATCGTGGCCGTGTGGGCCGCATTGCGACCCGATGGCCTTGAAGTGATCGTATCGATCGTGAATGTCGGTGCGCTCGTCGCCTTCGCCATGCTGCACGCGTCGGTATTCGCGTACTACGTGATCCGTCGCCGGGCAGCGGCGAGCATCCGGCACTGGCTGATCCCTGTGGCCGGCATGAGCATCACCATCTGGGTGCTCGCATCGACCGGCCGCGCCGCACAGGTCATCGGCGCCGTGTGGTCGGTGGCGGGACTGCTGTCGCTCGCTGCCACGCGCCGCAACACGTCAGCCTGATGCGGGCGTGAATGAACTCAACGGGCCGATGGTCTTTCGCATCAGCAGCTCATCGAATCCGGCCACGAGAAAGTCCGTGAGCGTGCCGACCATCACATAGCCGCGCCGCTCATAGAGTCGTCGCGCACCGGTGTTGAATGGTGAGACGCAGAGGAAGACGTTCGGCGACACCTGAAGGATCAGTGACTCGGTGAAGTCGAGCAGTGCGCTGCCGATGCCCTGCCCGCGAGCGTCGTGCGCGACGGCAATAGTCTGCAGGTAGCCGGTGAACGCGCCATGCAGCACCAGCACCACGAAACCAAGTCGCCGCTCGCCGTCACCGACGGCGAGGTGCACCTCGCGGTCTGTCGCCTGGACCAGCGTCAGGCTTTGCGCGTAGGAACGCCCCAGCGACAGCCACGGCTCGGACGACGCCATGAGCGTGGCGCACCACTGGGCGTCGGCCGCGGAGGCGAGCGGGCGGATTGTGAGCGGTGTCTGCATGATGGATAGGTCATTCCGCGGCCGCGAGCGAGCAGAAGTGCCACACTTCCCTGAATTGGCAATCCGAATCAGTGAGTGATTTCAAGTGCTCGCCAAAACGCCGGATTGATTCTGAACATCGTGCACGCGAGATCGCTTTTGAACGCAAGCGCGCGGAGCCGTCTCATGTCGTACTTGACCGAGTACACATAGCTGGTTTCTGCGTCGTCGCGGACGACGCCGACGAACCCATACCAGAGCAAGAGTTCTAGCAGCGTCCGCCACTTCTCTCCCACGCGTGATTCTAGAAGGTTCTGCAAGTCGGTACCGACTTGAAGCTCACTCGCTCCGATAAACTCGTAGAGCAGATCGCCTGCAGCGGGATAGACGTCGCGTACCTCGAAATTGACGTTCTCTAAGAGCGCACTTGAGAACGCCTCCTCGCCGTGATCGATATCGCTGACTTCAATACGCGTGTGCCGAAGATTTACAGCATGGCTTCGACAAAATTGGACGAGCTCGATGAGCGCGCGGGGCCTCATTAGGCACCGATCGATCAAATACTGCGATGACTCCTCGCCGCGAATGTGGGTAACCGCGATCTGTTGCCAGACCTCGTCGCACGAGGCGCTTTCCTTCACGCCTCCATCTCCATAGACAAACCGTCGACGCAGCACTTCACGAAGCAGGTCGGCATCAGTCCAATCGAGCGCGATACTAGCGATCTTTCCACGATCGGGCGAATTGTCTACGAGAAGTTCGTAGACATCATTACGTATGAAGACCACCCCATGGCACTCGATATCACGCTTCTGCATCGCGTGTTCAATCTTGCCTAACGCATCAATTAGACTGCGAAGCGTCAGAACATCTTGGGGCGTCACTCCCTGCGCAGGCCAGCCCTTATCCAAATTGTCGAACAAGAGCCAAACGCCATTTTTGTAGGTGAGATAGTCTGCCACTGTGTTTCTAAGCGCAGACACGTCGTGTCGGTGCAAGAGCTCGGTGACCTGCCCCGTGCTCAGGCGAAGCTCGTTGCCTCGTGCAGGATGCGTTGCATCGAAGTCATCTGCGATTCTCTGTGTCAGGGCGAGCATACGCTCCGAGAAATCTCCTTCTGCCGCGTCGTCGCCGGCGAAGTATGCGGCCGACATCTTTCGATATGGCTTGAAGAGACGGCTATCGCGCATGTGAACTTCTTTGTCTTTCTCAAGAAGCTTGTGACACATCTCAAGAAGCAGCAGGTACTCCCAGAAGGCCGTAATCGTGTGTTCTCTCGACCCCTCTTCCAAGTACGCGAGCACCCGGTCGCGGAATTTCAAGAGCTGAAATCCTTCGGGTTTGAGGTCAAGTACAAGTCTAGAACGGTCTCTTCTAGTTCTATCACGAAGTTGCGAGAACAGCGCCGTCTTTCCGGCACCCTTTCTCCCGGTGATAATGCGAACTTCACCTCGTACAGCGCGTCGAAATTCGTCCGTCTCTAAGTAGTAGTGCCCAAGATCTTGAAGTTCGTTTTCTGCGGCCGACGCACCAAGGTTAAGCTGCTCAAGAAGAGTTCGAGGGGCGGATGAAATTGGCGTCGACGTCGCTTGAAACCGTTCACCTATGCTCGCGGCGAAATCGGCGACGTACTCGTCGATTTGATTCGGAAACCGGAAGCTCCTGACGAGGTCACGGTAGTCAAGCGGTACCGGATCCTCTCCCTCTTGCAGGAATAGCAATACGCGATCCATTGCCATCGCGAGACCAGCAACGAAGGCAGAACGAAAATTGTGGACTTCTGCATCAACCCTTTCTCGCGAAAGCAGGGATACCACAACTCCGTGAGAGCGCGAAACATTCTCAATGGCTTCTAGGGCCGCGAGCCTCCCCTGTTCTTCGGGATCGAAGGTACGAAATTGCAATCGCGCCTTTTTTAGACGACTGAGGACTCGTACTTCAGCATCGGTCTTCACGCGTGGCATGAGGACGTATGCTGGCGACCCTCGACTGATTTCGTACGCGCCGATTGGAATTGGGTCAGTGCCTGAAACGCCGCTCAGGATCGAGACTAGCTCGCCTGTTTGCGAGTACTCGACATATCCGAGCGTATCGAAGAGGCCGATCTCTCGCACCAACAAGTCCGAGGTGGTCAGCGCCTTGTTCCGAACGAGCACAACGCGTTTCTGCCGACCTATCGCGTATCCCATCTCGAAGACGACGTTGAAGTTCAGCCGCGTAATATCCGCGACAAGCAGGTCAACCGTATCGATCTGCTCGAGTATGGGTTGCGCGATGAACCGCCCAGCAATGTCGTTCTCTTCCCAGCCAGTGATGCGTGGGGCGCTAAGATCAGCGCGCAGCGCATCTATCGCAGAGCGGATAGTCTGCCCGATCGTGGGCGGTTTAGACGGGTACGCGAAGAAGCCGGTGGGAGGCGCAGTGGGGTTCATCGAGAAACAATAGCTCAGTTGGACGCAATTTGTCTGGCGCGCCGATCGCCGGTCGCCTGGTGTTGTGGGGAATTGGAAAGCATCCGCGTCAGGTTCTCAGATTGGTAGTAGAGCCCAACTGCATGTGACGTCCCTCGAGAAAAGGTGGGCAGGTCGAAACTAGGGAACTCAAGTGGTATGATCGCGGTCGGCACTCCCTGCGGGGGAGGAGACCGACCGATGAAGAAATCGAAGTTCAGCGAGGAGCAGATCGCGTACGTCTTGCGGCAAGCCGAGAGCGGCACGGCCGTGGCCGATGTGTGTCGACAGCTCGGGGTCAGCGACGCGACGTTCTACGTGTGGAAGAAGAAGTTTGCCCATTTCGGTGTCAGTGAACTGCGGCGGATGCGGTCGCTCGAGGAGGAAAACGCGCGCCTGAAACAGGTTGCCGCCGACCTCACGCTCGACAAGCACATGCTGGCGGAGGCGCTCCGAAAAAAGGCCTGACGGCCAACACAGCGACGCGCGTTGGCCCGGCGGTTTCAGACCACGGTTGGCGCGAGCGTGTCGCGAGGGAGTCGGCTCGCCGGGTTCACTCGAACGGCGTAGTACCGTCCCGGTGCCGCGAAGGATCAGACCGCGCTTCGGATGCGCATTCGCGAGCTGGCGTTCACACGCTGCGTATTCCGGTGCGTTCCAGCCACTGATTCTGGTTATATCCGGCCACCGATTCCGGGCGAATCCGGCCGGGCATTCTGATGCAATCCGGCCGCCGATTCCGGTGCAATCCTGGCGGCGCGGTGGTGGTGGTGTCGTGACAGGCGTGGGATCCTCAACGGCGTGGAACGGGCGTCCTTCCGGGACTTCAACCGGAGCGACCGCGTGCCACGTGACAGGATTCCGATGCGAACGATTCGTGATGTCCTCCAGCTGCGGCTTGACGCGGGCCTGAGTGAACGACAGACGGCGCGCAGCCTGGGCGTTCGCGCGTCCATCAGCGCTTCCGCTCTACCGTCTGCTCTCCACGCGCCCCGAGCTGCCGTTCCACGATCCGCGTGGTATCCGGCCACTCAAGAAAGCGTACCAATGGTGCGTCGCTTGAATCCAGTAACACAAACAACCGCGCGCGCGTCTGATTGTCGAGGAATCGGATCCACCCCTGCCCCGAAGCGGTCACGCCAAGATTGAGCCGCTTTGGATTGGCAGGATTTCCGACGCCGGCCTTGGTATCAAAACCCATGCTCACGCCGCCGTCGGGCTCGATGCCGAGACCAAACTGCTCCGCGCCGGTCGCGTTCAGCAGCTTCATCCCGACATAGTCACGACCGTCGGGCATCGGCGCGCCGAGAACGATGCGCTCTCGCCCCAGCGAATCGACGATGACCAAACCGTGCACGCGGATGACATCGTTCTGTTTCGGCACGAAACCGGCGAGCGCGACGCCGGCGAATAGCACAATGGCCCCGAGGAAGAGCCGACGTTGAACGCGTAGCTGCCGCTCGAGCGCGGCGATGCCTGTCGAAAGTGTTTCGTCCGTCACGCTCTCCTCGTGATGAGAGGGTTGAACAACGCAGCACGCCGCGCGGCGCGAGTGAAACCGTACGCCCGATGGCGCACTGAGCTGGGCGC
>JANMWU010000856.1:0-2511 GCA_031380785.1 Gemmatimonadaceae bacterium | reverse complement strand
GCCGATGAGTCCGAGGCCCATCAGCGGCACAGCGCGCACGGAAAACGCTCCGGCCGTGGTGACGCCGACGCCATAGAGCAGCAACCAGACGCCCGGCAGAATGCGTGGCGGTGTGGAGTAGGCCGACCAGATACCAGTGGGGTCGATCAGCGCGGCGGTGAGCACGGCACCGGCGAAAATCGCCGGCCAGAAGCCGAACAGGAATTTCCGCGCCGGCACCGAGAGCATTGGAGCACCTGCGACCCGTGCGCCGCGACGCATTTTGCGCCACGTCATCCCGACACCGATCGACGCGGCCAATACTGCTTCGCCGAACCAGACCGCAATCCAGCGGCCGGCGCTGTGCTGCAGCGCCGCGGTAAATGACGCGGCGCTGGCGGTGACGCCGATCGCCACCAGTCCCCACCCAGGCACATCGGTGAATGACGACGCGCCTTCCATGGTGCGCCGGATATACGACAGATCCTGAATGGCGCGCGCATGGAGGGCGGGCGGTTCATCGTCCGGCGTGGAGATCGATCGGCTGGATGCCATGGGCGGTAATTAAGCCCCAACCGGCATTACGTCAAGTACTTTGCGTCATAAAGCTCAACCGCTTCCGCACCCGGCGGCAACCAATGCGGCACATGCGCGTGACTATGCTGATGATCCCGCCTCCTGGAGCTGCGCCCGTGAGCCGTCGTCTTGCCGCCGTCATCGCGTTCTGTGCGCTCGCCGGTTCCGTTCGGGCGCAGTCGGCCAATCCGCTCATCGGCCGCTGGACGGTCGAGTACGAAGTCGGGCGGAAGATGGAAGACGGTGACGTGACGCCGATTCGGGGCAGCGGTCGCATGATCATCGCCCCGTCTGGCGATTCGCTGCTGGTCACGATTCAGGCCCCGCCCCGCCCGGACGGCACGGTGCCGGCACCAGCGACGGTCGGCGCACGGAGCAGCGATGGGTCAACCACGTTCACGCAGAAGCAGCAGGTGCGCGTGAACCTGAATGGTGAAGAATCCAGGCGCGACGTGGTGCTGACGTGGTCGCTCAAAGCGAGCGGCGATGTAATCACCGGTACGCTGACGCGTGCGATGCAGGACGCGCCGGCGATGTTGACGCCGAGTCCGGTGACTGGGGCGCGGGTGAAGGCGTAGGCGCGACAGCGTTCTACAGTCGTCGGCTATGGACGCATCATGAGTTTATTGTGACCGTCTGCTTCGCGGCGGCGTTGCGATTGCCGGAGCGACAGCAGCAACATTCCCTGAAACGGAGCCCTTGCCCGGCCGTCGTGTACCTACCCCGCCAGCACCGGCAACAGCCGGATCTTCTCCGCCCACTCCTTTGGCCCCGTCTCGTGCACGTTGCTCCCGGCAGCATCCACGGCCACCGTCACTGGCATATCCTCGACATCGAACTCATAGATCGCTTCCATGCCGAGGTCTGCAAACGCCACCACGCGTGAACTGCGGATAGCCTTCGACACGAGATACGCCGCGCCGCCAACCGCCATCAGATATGCCGCCTTGTGCTTGCGGATGGCTTCGAGTCCTGCCGGACCACGCTCGGCCTTGCCGATCATTGCAATCAGGCCGGTCTTCTCAAGCATCATTTCGGTGAACTTGTCCATGCGCGTCGCCGTCGTCGGACCGGCGGGACCAACCGCTTCATCGCGCACCGGATCGACCGGACCAACGTAGTAGATCACGCGATTGGTGAAGTCCACCGCCTCGGGCAACCCTTCACCGCTCGCGTACAGATCCGCGATGCGCTTATGCGCCGCATCACGACCCGTGAGCAGTTTGCCGCGCAGCAACAACCGATCGCCGGCCTTCCAACTGCCCACGACTTCCCTCGTCAGCGTGTTGAGATCAACGACTTTCGCGTTGATGTCCGGAGCCCAGGTGACATCGGGCCAGTCCGACAGCTTCGGCACAGGCAGCGCGGCAACACCGCTGCCATCGAGGACGAAGTGCGCATGACGCGTGGCGGCGCAGTTCGGTATCATCGCGATCGGCTTGGAGGCGGCATGCGTCGGGAAATCCAGGATCTTGACGTCGAGCACCGTCGACAATCCGCCCAGTCCCTGTGCTCCGATACCGAGCGCGTTGACCTTGTCGCACAATTCGATGCGGAGCTCTTCAATCTTGTTCTGCGGCCCGCGTTGCTTCAGCTGTGCCATATCGATGTGCTCCATCAGCGACTCCTTCGCCAAAAGCATCGCCTTCTCCGCAGTGCCGCCGATGCCGATGCCAAGCATGCCGGGAGGGCACCAGCCGGCACCCATCGTCGGCACGGTCTTCATGACCCAGTCGACGATGGAGTCGCTTGGATCGAGCATAGCAAACTTCGACTTGTTTTCAGAGCCTCCGCCTTTCGCTGCCAATTTCACTTCGACCGTGTCACCCGGCACGATCTCGCAATGCACCACGGCTGGCGTGTTGTCGCGGGTGTTCTTCCGCGTGAACGCCGGATCAGACACGATCGACGCCCGCAGCACATTCTCGGGCAGGAGATAGGCGCGCCGCACGCCTT
>JANMWU010000843.1:0-1916 GCA_031380785.1 Gemmatimonadaceae bacterium | reverse complement strand
ACGACGCGCCTCGGCGGTGCCATCGCGAACGTCGCTTACCAGACGCCGGGCGATCAGGAGTTCTTCCTGAGCGCTCACAAGCGCCGGTGAATAGATCGAGAACAATGGATCACCGCGACGCACGAATTTCCCGGCGAAATTCACGAACAGGTGGTCGATCCACCCGTCGATCTTGGGCGCAACGACAGTCACGCGAGTCTCGTCGTAGGTCACCAGGCCCACGGCTCGCGCTTCGCGCAGCAGCGGGACCGAGTCCACCGGTGCATAGGTGATGCCGATGCGTCCCGCATCGACGCGCGATACCATCACACTCTTCGCCGCTTCCACGTCTGTACCTGAACTCGCCGTCGGCGCGCGCGATACAGCCGTCGCAGCACGGTTCTGGTTTGCGTAGATCAGGTAGCCCGCGATGCCCACCAGCAACAGGACACCGCCCGCAATAATCGCACGTTTACGGGCGCGTGTCCCACCGTGTCCGCCGAACGGAGCATCGTCGGCCGGACTGACCGCGGGGTCTGGCTGCGTACGCGGGGGCGTCATGGAGCTCCACCGTTGCGACGAGGCTCGGTCGGGTTGATCCGATGCGCCTGCACCACGCGCGCTGGATCAAACAGGGCGCCACCAAGCAACATCTCGAGCTCCGCCCAGGCACGGCCCTCCTCCGCAGCCAGGTTCGTCAGCTCCAGTCGGTACGCGTTGAGCGATGTACGACTTTCCAGGAGGCTGATGAACGGCAGCGTGCCGACGCGGTATGCGGAGAGCGATGACACGACCGTCGCATTCGACTGTGGAATGATCGTGTTTCTGTAGAGTTGCTGCAGATTTCTGGCGCGCGTCAGGTCGGCGTGGAGGCCGGTCACACTCGCGCGCGTCTCCGCGCGATCAGAAGCCAATTGTGCCGACGCTTCCTGTCGCATAGCGGCTGCTTCATCGCGCATGCGGAGCTGGCGGCTGCGGGCAAATATCGGAATGCTCGCGCCGATCATGAGGCTCATCATTCTGTCCGTTCCGGAGCTCGCCGCTCCAGCCGTGAGACCGGACACGCCCGGCCTCTGCGCGTACTGCACACCGACTTGCAGGTCGGGCAGAATTTCCCGGTGTGCCAGTCGCTCGGCGGCCTGTGTGGCTCTGACCTCCGCTTCAGTCGCGCGGATCATCGGGCGAGCGGACAGCGCGGCAGACTGCAGCGAGTCGAGCGATGGGAGGGTCGAGGGGAACGCTGGCAGCGCAGCGGCTGCAAGCGGCGCGTCATCGGGCCGATCGAGCAGCGCATTCAGGCGACCCGCAGCGGCAACGCGCATCGATTGCAGCCGCACGATTTCTTCGGACGCGCGTGCCACTTCCACCTGCGCGCGCAAGACGTCCGACTGTCGCCCCTCACCAACGCCGTACATCGACTCCACGGTCCTCACCAGATCCTGCAGCAGTCGACGCGTTTCGGTGGCGACGACCAGTGATTGTTCATACTGATACAGGTCATAGAACGCCGCCGCCGCGCGTGCGCGAACCACCCACTGCACGTCCGAGGCACGCGCGAGCTCGGCGCTGGCGCGCTCGTCGGCGGCGGTTCCAGCCAGGCCGAGCTTGCCTGGGATCGGTACCATCTGCATCAGCTGCAACTGATTCATGCCTACGATTTCCATCGGCCGAAACGAGGGCACGTCGTAGTTCATGAAGCCGAGTTGCAGCTGCGGATCAGGCGGACGTCGTGCGCCGGGGGCGCGCGCGGATGCGGCCCTGGCGAGCTGTCGTGCGGCTTCGATGCGCGGGTTACGGCGCAGCAGCGTGGTATAGATATCGGCGAGCAACAACTGAGAATCCGCGGCAGGCGACGCAGGCGCGGTCGTGGTGCGCAAGTCCGTGACTGGTTGTGCACGAGCTGGCAATCCCGGCACGCACATCAGCACACCGAGCAC
>JANMWU010000786.1:0-6980 GCA_031380785.1 Gemmatimonadaceae bacterium | reverse complement strand
GCAAGGCCGGCGACGCCCTGGTAGCAGTCGTCCGGAATCACCACGCGAGCACCGTGCGGCATCTGATCGAAGATTGCGGCAATCGCCGCCATGCCTGACGAGAAGGCGACGGAGCGTCCGCCTTCGAGACCGCCCACAACTTCCTCGAGCGCTTCCCACGTCGGCGTGCCATCACCGCGCGAGTATTCCAGTCGATCGCCGAGGAGAAAGGTGGAGGCCGGGACGAGCGGCACATTGAGCGGGTCGCCGGTTTGCGACGGGCGACCGGCGGTGACCAGCCACGATTCCGGATGAAGTCCTTCGGGTGAAGCAGGCACGAGACGGAACTCCCTGTATGCGTTGAAGCGACGGCGCAGTCCTGGCGCAGTGCTGGCGCGGCTGTCGGCGGCCGAACGAACACAACAGGTTAAACCGCGCCGGCGCTTTCGGAAACGTTGCTGCGTGAGTGCCGGATCGGCGAGCTCCGATGCGACGGCTGAAGTAGCCCTCCACGTTGACGGCCGCTTTGTTCATTCCATTGAAATCCCCGCCGTCCTGCAACCCGGAGAGTAGCGATGTCCGCATCACCGAAGCAGCAGCTCCTTGACGCGATCAAGGATGAAAGCGCGCGCACGCGGCGCTTTCTGAACGCGTTCCCCGCGTCGGCCAGTGAAATGCGGCCGCACGAAACGTCGCAATCGGCTCGCGAAGTGGCGCACACCCTGTGCATCGAAGCGGCAATCAGCACGGCCGCGATCACCGATACGCTGGACATGTCGAAGTTGGGTTCCCTGCCGCCAGCGCCGGCGACATGGGGCGAAGTGCTCACGGCGTTCGACGGTGCGTACGCCGGTCTGGTCGGCGCGCTCGAAACGACGCCCGACGCCGACACGGAAAAGACGATGACGTTCATGACCGGGCCGAAGCAAATGGGGCCAGTGCCGAAGCAGGCCATCGTGCAGTACATGCTCAATGACCACATCCATCATCGCGGTCAGCTTTCGGTGTATCTCAGGATGACCGGCAGCAAGGTGCCGTCGATTTATGGGCCGTCGCGGGATGAGCCGTGGAATTAGGCGGATAATTCGGCGTGTGATGCGACGAAGCGCACGCGCGCTAACGCCCATCATCCCGGCGAACGCCGGAGTCTGGTCTTGCTGCCGCAACGGCAATCGCCGCGAGTTCAATCTGTGTTCAGCATACTTCGGAGACGTTAAATGTTCCACCACCTCACTGAGGAAGAGGCGTTCCTCGTTTCAACCGTGCGCAACTTCATCGATCGTGATGTGCGACCGACGGTGCGCGACGTCGAGCACGCGAACGAGTATCCGACGCGCTGGATCGAAACGATGAAACAGATCGGGATATTCGGGCTGGCGGTGCCTGAGGAGTACGGCGGATCTCCCGTCTCGATGCCATGCTACGCCCAGGTCACGGAAGAACTTGCGCGAGGTTGGATGAGCCTCGCGGGCGCCATGGGCGGCCACACCGTCGTTGCAAAGCTGATCATGTCGTACGGCACTGACGCACAGAAAGCGCAGTATCTGCCGGCAATGGCCACCGGCACCATGCGCGCGGCTATGGCGCTGACGGAAGCGGCCGGTGGCTCCGATATGCAAGCGATTACGACAGTCGCCCGGCAGGATGGGGATGATCTCGTCATCAATGGCGCGAAGACGTGGATCACCAATGCACGACACTCCGGTCTTCTCGCCGTGCTCGTCAAGACTGACCCTGACGCAAAGCCACGACATACCGGAATCTCCATTGTGCTCGCGGAGCAGGGACCGGGGCTGACAATTGCACGAGATCTGCCAAAGCTGGGCTACAAGGGCGTCGAGAGCTGCGAACTGTTCTTCGACAACTATCGCATTCCCGCGTCGTCGATTCTGGGCGGTCAGGCGGGGAACGGATTCGCTCAGATGATGCATGGTCTCGAAACGGGACGTATTCAGGTGGCGGCACGCGCGCTCGGCGTTGCCGCCGCCGCGCTCGAGGATTCTCTCGCCTATGCGCAGGTACGCGAGACGTTCGGTGAGCCGATCTGGAAGCATCAGTCGATCGGCAACTACCTCGCGAACATGGCCACCAAGCTCGCCGCCGCGCGCCAGTTGACGCGATATGCAGCGGAGCGCTTCGACAGCGGCGAGCGCAGCGACATGGAGGCAGGCATGGCCAAGCTGTTTGCCTCGGAAGTCGCGATGGAGATCGCCCTCGACGCGATTCGCATCCACGGCGGATATGGGTATTCAACCGAATTCAACGTCGAACGATACTTCCGCGATGCCCCACTGATGATCATCGGCGAAGGGACCAACGAGATCCTGCGCAATGTCATTGTCAGGCAGCTCGTGGCTCGCGGAGGCATCTGATGTCGCCGTCGACCGGCGCTGGCGGAACGGTCAGGGAGGGCGCGCTTTATCGCCGCCGGGTTGATCACGCTGCTCATCGGGATGCTGAGCGTGCTCGCTATTGCGCTGATGGTCGCTTTTCAGATTGGTCGCAACGTGACGGGGATTGACGACGATATGGCGGCGTCGCGGTCTGCATCACCGCGTCGTTCTGCCGAGTAAGCATCATGACGCGCGCGCTCCCGCTTGAAGGGCTGACGGTGGTGTCGCTCGAGCAAGCGGTTGCAGCACCGTTTGCGACGCGTCAGCTGGCGGATCTGGGGGCACGGGTCATCAAGATCGAGCGCGATGTCGGCGACTTCGCGCGCGCATACGACACGACGGTCGGCGGGCTCTCGAGCTATTTCGTCTGGCTGAATCGTAATAAGGAGAGCGTAATCCTCGACCTCAAGTCAGAAGCGGGGGTCGAGGCGCTGCGACGGCTCGTGCTCAAGGCGGACGTGCTGGTTCAAAACCTGGTACCGTCGGCAATCGAACGGCTGGGATTCGGCGGTGACAAGGCGCTCGCGCTCAATCCGCGTCTCATCCATGCCTCCATATCCGGATACGGTCGCGGCGGTCCATACGAGCAGAAGAAAGCGTACGACCTGCTTGTCCAATGCGAGGCCGGCTTCCTGAGCGTGACGGGAACCCCTGAGGCACCCGTGAAGTCGGGTATCTCGATCGCTGACATCGCCGCTGGGATGTACTGCTATTCGGGGATACTCGCCGCACTGCTGCAACGCGGCAAAACTGGGTGCGGCGACGTCATCGAGATCTCGATGCTCGAAGCGCTCGGCGAGTGGATGAGCCAGCCGTATTTCTATGCGGAGTACGGGGGACAACAGCAACCACGGAGTGGCGCGGAGCATGCGACGATTGCGCCGTATGGTCCGTTCGCGACGACCGACGGTTCCGTATTTTTCGGCATCCAGAACGAACGCGAATGGAAGTCGTTCTGCGAGATCGTGTTGCGCAATCCGGAGGTCGCGATGGATCCTCGCTTCTCGGGCAACGGCGTGCGCGTGGCGAATCGTGCGGCGCTCCACCTGACGATCAATGAAGCGCTCACACGCGTCACGACAACCGAGCTGCTTGCTCGCCTGGACCACGCCGGCATCGCCAACGCCAGGCTGCGGGACATGTCAGAGTTCTCGCATCATCCGCAGCTCGCCGCGCGCAATCGCTGGCGCGACGTGCTCTCGCCTGCCGGGCCGATTCGCACGCTGATTCCGCCGGTGACGTCGCGAGAAGCCGGCTTCCGGATGGATGCGGTGCCGAGGCTGGGTGAGCATACAGCGGCGGTGCTGTTGGAACTGGGGATGTAGCGCTGGGTGCAGGGGAGACCACGATCTTTCCTACCCAAGTTCAATCTGCATAATGACTTACGGCGGCGCGATGGTTGCCACGGAATACGGCCAGCCTGAAAGCCAGCCTTGACGCCATACTTCATAGTCGGTACGCTTTGGAGATCCCACCTTCACTGACTTTTATGCCGATAGAACTACGTGATGAGTCGCGCGAAGCATCTGCATCGCCCGTCCTGCGGCGCCGAGCGGGGACCAGTGCTGATCCCCTGAAAAAGGTGACATTTCGCCTTCATTCGAGCGTCGCTACTGCGATCCGTGGAATCGTCAGTTCAGGTTCCGCGTCAAGTGCCGATGCGTTTGTTGAGGACGCGGTAGTGGCCAGGCTTCGGGAGCTGCGTCGTGAAAAGGTGTACGCGGACTACGCGGCGGCCGCGCAGGATGCGGCGTTCATGAACGACATGTCAGACGCCGTCGCCGAATTCGAGTCAACGATCGTCGACGGCATCGACGCGTAGCGTGGCGTACCTCGGCAAGGTGGCGCGTTGGGATCTCTACTGGGCAGATCTCGATCCAACGATTGGCAGCGAACAAGGCTCGCGCCGGCCCGTCCTCGTACTGTCAAACGACGGATTCAACGCTGCCTTTACCGTCGTGACGATTATGCCGTTCACGAAAGCCGAAGGGAAAACGCGACGCGTGTATTCTTTCGAAGTGCTCGTCCCTCCGGGCGTCGTCACCGCAGCGCACGCATCGATTCTAATGCCGCAGCAGATACGCACCATCGCGAAAGCGCGACTGCACAGCAGGATCGGCGCAATCAGCGACGCGTCCCTTCAGGCTGAGATTGAGTCTCGTGTGCTGGAGCATCTCGGAATTGCTTACGAGGCGGAGCTTGGCTGACAGACGCTCTGTGTGCGGCCCGCGCTCAGGCGCTCTTCAGCGAGTGCATTGCACTTTGCAGCCACGCGCGACGCCGCCGCGAACAACTTCATGTCCCGCGCGTCGGTCCTCGCTTCCGGAATTCGTCACGACTGTTTTGTCCACCCGTCGCTCACTGCTTCTCGCATTTCTCCCAATCGGCGCGGCCTGCAGCGCGGTGGCGACGATCAGGACGGGTAGGCGGAGTGACATGGGGCTTCGCGGAGAATCAGTGAGCCACTTGCTGTCGTGACACGAAACTACCTTCCGGTGTATGCGGACAGCGCCGAACCGGCGTCTGCGCAGCAGCCGCCGTCAGTGGGTGCGCGAAGTTCAGTTTATCCTCGACAACGCGTCGCGGAGGTCCGGGAATCCAACACAATATTTAGCGTCCTCCGATTCAGAACATCGAGCTGTTCCAGTCAGGCCTGCTCACTACGCACACACCGCCCCCTCGAATGTCACGCCGCCAACTCACTTGCCAGGTCGTGCTGCTCGCTCTCGCCGCCGCACCGCTCGCGGCGCAGGTCACCGATCCATCGCTGTTGACGGTCGATCGGATTTTCAAGGATGAGTCGCTCGCGCCTGCGCCGTTTCCGCGCTTTGTGTGGGCGGCGGACGGGAAGAGTTACTTCGTCTTTGAGCCGCGCGAGGGTAGCAAAGGCGGCGATCTGGTGAAGGTCGATCCGGTGTCATTGGCAAAGGTCATAGTCGTGAAGCGCGAGCAATTGGTGCCCACCGGTGATACGGTTCCGTTGCAACCGACACGATTCACGTTTTCTGCTGATGGCCGGCGGCTGCTGATCTTCACTAACACGGCCCGTGTCTGGCGCCTCAACACCCGCGGCGACTACTGGGTGCTGGATCTTGCCACGAGCGCGCTGCGGAAGCTTGGCGGTGACTCGGCCACGTCGCAGTCGCTGATGTTTGCGAAGTTCGCACCGCAGGGCGATCGCGTTGCATACGTTCGATCGAACAATCTCTATGTCGAAAACCTCAGTGATCATCGCATCACAGCGCTCACGCGCGATGGATCCGTCACGACGATAAACGGCACGTTCGACTGGGTGTACGAGGAGGAGTTCGACGATCGCGACGGATTTCGCTGGAGTCCCGACGGCAGCCGGATTGCGTACTGGCAACTCGATGCGAGCGGCGTCCGTGATTTCCTGCTGATCAACGACACCGACAGCCTCTACTCCTTCACCAAGCCGGTGCAGTATCCGAAGGCGGGCACCACGAATTCCGCCGTACGAATCGGCACTGTCAGTGCCGCCGGCGGTGACACGCGCTGGATGCAAGTGCCCGGCGATCCGCGCAACGTGTACGTGGCGCGCATGGAGTGGGCGGCGAATTCGACTCAGATGGTGATGCAACATCTCAACCGGTTGCAGAATACGCTGACAGTGCTGATTGGAAGTGCGCTCACCGGTATCGTTCAACCGATCCTGGTCGAGAAGGACAGCGCCTGGGTGGATGTGGTCAACGACTGGACCTGGTTCGACCATGGCCGTCGTTTTCTCTGGATCAGCGATCGTGATGGCTGGCGTCACGCGTACAGCGTCTCGCGCGACGGCAACGATGTAAAGCTGCTGACTCCGGGCGCATACGACATCGCGAACGTTGTCGGCATCGACTCGATCGGCGGCTCGCTGTATTTCCGCGCCTCGCCGGACAACGCGACGCAGCGATATCTCTTTCGCGTACCGCTTACTGGCGGCGTCGCGACGCGATTGAGTCCGGCCTCGCAGCCCGGCACACACCACTACACGGCGTCGCCTGACAGCCGGTATGCAGTGCATGTGCATTCCAGCCTCACGCGACCGCCGGTAGCAGAGCTGATCAAGTTGCCATCACACGCGGTGGTGCGAACGCTCAGCGAGAACACGGAGCTGCGCGCGCGAGTGGCGGCGCTGAAGCGTGGGGCGACGAGGTTCGTGCGAGTCGACGCCGGTAATGGCACGACACTCGATGGTGTGGTCATGTATCCGGCTGACTTCGACTCTACAATGCCTATCCGGTGCTGTTCAATGTGTACGGTGAGCCGGCCGGCCAGACGGCGGTTGACGACTGGTTCGCGCTCGATCTGTGGCACTTGATGTTGACGCAACAGGGCTACGCGGTGATCACGCTCGATAACCGCGGCACACCATCGTTGCGCGGGCGCGACTGGCGCAAGTCGATCTATCGCAAGATCGGTGTGCTGGCGACCGATGATCAGGCGGGCGCCGCACGCACCATCGGACGTTGGCCGTGGGTGGACTCGACACGCTTCGGCATCTGGGGTTGGAGCGGCGGCGGCTCGATGACGCTCAACCTGATGTTCCGGACGCCGGGCGTGTATGCCACCGGCATGGCCGTGGCGCCGGTTCCGGACGTGCAT
>JANMWU010000729.1:0-1934 GCA_031380785.1 Gemmatimonadaceae bacterium | reverse complement strand
GGCGGCCTGCCACTCCTTCTTGACGGTGCGGCGTGTGGGGATTGTGGCGGCGCGGCGTTCGACAGCACTGCGATTGACACGGATGCTGCGCACGACATCGAGATCGAGCGGCGTGCCGGGGTTTCGTTCGACGTGATCGCCGATCGGCGCGGCCTCGAGGTGCCGTACGAGCGTCGGGCGCGAGGGCGCCACGATCGGCGGCGGAACCTGGGTTGGTCGATTGCCAGAAGACATGCGGCACTTCCGCTCAGAGGAACGATCAAGTCAGGTGGAAGTTATGGCATTCCGTGGCCCGCGCGAGCCCTCTTGCTGGTGCGGTTGCGTCAGGCTTCGGCGACGCGTGCAGACGGTTTGAGCGCGGCGGTGGCGGCGAGGCCAATGAGAAGGAGCGCGGCCATGAGATACATCGTCACGCTGTACGCTTCGGCCTTCGGCACGCCGCGACTGATCTGGTATTCGCGGATGTAATTCACCAGCACCGGGCCCAGCACACCGGCGGTGGACCAGGCGGTCAGCAACCGGCCGTGAATTGCACCGACCTGCAACGTGCCGAACACGTCGCGCAGATACGCGGGAATAGTCGCAAAGCCGCCGCCGTACATCGACAGAATCACCGCATACGCCGCGACGAACACGATCACGCTGCCGCTGCCGCTGCGGCCGATGCCAGGCACAGTGGCATACAGCGCGGCGCCGAGTGCGAAGAAGATTCCGTATGTCGCGCGTCGGCCGATTGCATCCGAAAGCGATGACCAGACAAATCGACCGACGAGGTTCGCAAGGCTGAGCAGCACCACGAAGTTCGCTGCGTCCTTCACAGTCACGGTGCCGGGAAACATTTCCTGGATCATGGCGCTGGCCTGTCCAAGCACACCGATGCCAGCCGTGACGTTCATGCACAGCATCAACCACAGCAGCCAGAATTGCGGCGTGCGCACCGCTGCACTCACGGTCATGCCGGTAGCTGCGGGACGAGCGTTCGCGGTGCGATGAGTGATCGCGGCCGATGGTGTCCAGTCAGCCGCTGGTACTCGCACAGTGAAGACACCGAACATCATTACGAGCAGATAAAGCATCGCGAGCGTCAGAAAGGTCTCGGCGATGCCATTCGTGGTTGGCGTCCGGTAGTGCGCCATCAACCAGACCGAGAGCGGTGATGCGATGATCGCGCCGCCACCGAAGCCCATGATCGCAAGGCCCGTCGCCATACCGGGGCGATCGGGAAACCATCTGATCAGCGTCGAGACGGGCGAGATATAGCCGATGCCAAGTCCGATGCCGCCGATCACGCCGTAACCGATGATCAGCAGCCAGAACTGATGCGCGGCGATGCCGGCCGCGCCGAGTGCAAGTCCGCTCGTGAAGCAGAGTGCCGAGACGAACATCGCAGCGCGCGGGCCAACGCGTTCGAGCCAGCTGCCGAACAGCGCGGCCGACAATCCGAGAAATACGATGGCGGTGCTGAACACCCAGCCAATGGTGCTGACTTTCCAGTCATCAGGTGATGCAGCGGTGAGGCCTATCGCCTTTGACAGCGGCAGCGAGAAGACACTGAAGGCGTACACCTGTCCGATGCACAGATGAATCGCGAGCGCTGCGGGTGGCAC
Source organism: Gemmatimonadaceae bacterium (assembly GCA_031380785.1). Taxonomy (GTDB): domain Bacteria; phylum Gemmatimonadota; class Gemmatimonadetes; order Gemmatimonadales; family Gemmatimonadaceae; genus JACMLX01. The sequence goes on along the minus strand of JANMWU010000729.1, from coordinate 327 downwards.
GCGCCAGCGATTGAAGCCTGATTCGGCGATCGATCGGGTGCGGTTCAGAAACTGCGGAATGTGAAGCACTTCGAGTGGTGGTGGGAAGGCCGGACTGGTGCGGACTCACGAGTTGATGAGCTTCCGGTCCTTGAACGGCAAACGCAAGCGCTTCAATTGGCAGCCGCTGTAAGGCGGGAAGGTGTTGTTGTGGTCGCTGAAGTTGCTGCAGCTGTGAACGCGGTAAGCAGATTTTGGTGACGAACCGATCAAGGGGTCAGAGCTCATTATACGATAAAAAGCACAGACCCCATGATACGTCATTACAAACATAGCACCAGAAGGGTA
>JANMWU010000713.1:0-1967 GCA_031380785.1 Gemmatimonadaceae bacterium | reverse complement strand
CGGCGCCCTCCGGCGTCTGGGCTGGCATGGCGAGCCCCACGTAGCCATCGGGGCGGACCAGATAGGCGGCATCGCGCAGCAGTCCCGCATCGTCCGCAGCAGCGTTCCAGTTGAACACATGCATCGGCAGGCGCAATGCCGCCGCCGCTTTTACGAAGGCCGATTGCGCTGAGCCATACACATGAATCTGCCAGTCGATCGATCGCAGCGGCACGAAGTTGTCGCTGTGCTCATTCCGGACGTACGGCAGCCGGTCGCCGCCGTGCACCTGACCCGCGCTGCCCTCACACAAGGCGGTATCGCGGTAGTTGATGCGCACCTGTGATATGGTGCGGAACATCATGCGGCGCACGGTGCTGAAGCCGGTCAGGAATGGCACCAGATGCGGCACCAGCCAGGTGCGCAGAAACTGACCGCCCCGGCCAGGGTTGACGACGCTCTGAAATGCGCGATCGGTGGTTAGAACGAGCAGTCGCGCAAACACGATCCGTTCAGGTTCATACGATTCGAGCAGCGAAGATTGGGCGCGGCCGGTAAGCACCTGCGCCAGCTTCCATGACAGATTCACCGCATCACCGATCCCGGTGTTCATGCCCTGACCGCCGAAAGGGCTGTGCACATGTCCCGCATCGCCGGCCAGAAAACAACGACCACGCCGGAAATGCTCGGCGACGCGATGGTGGACGTGGTAAACGGAAAACCAGTTCACCGTTGTGACTCGCACTCCCAGCAGCGCCTCTGCCGATTCCTGCACGTCGCTGAATCCGAGCGGTTCGGCATTCGTGAGCGATGCCGGCACGATGCCGACAATGCGCTGAGCGCCACCGCCACGCACGGGCATCATTAGCGCAAACCCGTCGAGGTCCAGACTGACGTACGCATCACGCGAGCGTTCGGAGTCGGTGTTGACGTCGGCGACATAAAATCGCTGCTGATATGTCCCTCCGGGAAACCCGATGTCGAGCTGTTCGCGCACCGCGCTGCGGGCGCCGTCGCAGCCGCACAAGTACGCGGCGGAGCATACCTCGCGAGCGCCGCCGTGGCCGATGAGCGTGGCCCGCACACCGCTGGCATCCTGCGTGAACGATTCCAGTTCCACGCCGCGATCAACCGTGACTCCGGCGGCGCGCAGTTTTTCGACCAGCAGTCGCTCGTGGTCGTCCTGCGCGAAGCAGAGCAGAAACGGGAAGGGACTCAGGCCCGCACCCATCTGCGTGAGATTGAGGCGTGCGACATCGGCGCCGTGCTCGCGCAGGTGAACACTGTCAACGCAAATTCCGTCCGCTACGACATCGTCGGCAAAGCCGAGTTGCTGATAGAACTCCAGCGTTCGCGCGTGTACGGCAAGCGCGCGCGACGCCTCTCCGGGCGCAGCGTTCCGGTCGATGATGCGGCATACGATTCCATGTCGCGCCAGCCGCAGCGCCAGCACCAGGCCGGTCGGGCCGGCGCCGACGATCAACACCTGTGTGTCCGTCATGGCACCATTCCCAGTGGAGAGTAAACGAAGTTCCGGGTGCAGTCGGTCGCCGCAGCATCCCGCCCTGCGGCGTTGGAAATCCTCGCAATACCGCTGGTATTGCTGCGGTTTCCGCCTTGCCGGCCGGGCGCCGCGACGCCCTTGGTGCTACCCGAACTTCATTTACCCTCCACTTGCGAGCAAAACACAACGGGGCAGACCAGTGCTGGCCTGCCCCGCAGGTGACGTTCAGCGACGCAGGCCGCGACTCACGGCAGCGCTTTCACGGCATCCGGCAGCGCGAACACGTTGGCGTCGATGGGATCGAACTTGACGGCAATGATATTGATCACAATGTCACCATCGGGCGTTCCCTGGGTGATCCTGGTCGGGACCTTGACGGCACCGAACGGCTTGTAGTCGGCGTACACGATCTTCTGTTCGCCGCCGTCCTGCGTGATCATTTCTCCGGCCTTGAGCCCGGTGGCCTGGTCGTAGTACACCGTGC
>JANMWU010000692.1:0-6538 GCA_031380785.1 Gemmatimonadaceae bacterium | reverse complement strand
GGGAATTTTTAATATGTTTATCGTGATACCAATGATGATTCAGATTTCCACATTGCCGTTGCACTACAACTCGCTGCTGGGCGGCAATCCGGCCAATGTGATCCGCCTGGCTGGCGCGCTGCTGCTCTGCGCGGCGGTGGCGGTGCCGTTTGTCAAAACGGTGAAACGCGGCGCGCTCGACGACGTGGTATTGCCGATCGCGGTGGGACACTGATCATGCGGCGCACACTTGTCGCATTTGGCCTCGTCAGTGCATTCACCATATCGGCGTGTAAGACGGTCACGAAGACCGACACATGGGTCTCGAGAAATCCGTCGGCCGTGGGTGGCTACGACCCGGCGCACGATCTTGGGCCCCTGTTTCACGATGTGCAGATGGCGCGCATCTTCCCCGATTCGAAAACGCTGGTCGACAGCCGGCCGCTCGAAGCGCCGTCAGCGCTCAAGGCGCGATATCTCGCCGAGAAGGAGCAGGCGGGGTTTGATCTCAAGGCGTTCGTGGCGAAATGGTTTGCGCTGCCGGTTCCGGCCGCTACAGTGCCCGGCAGCGCTGCAACCACAGGCATGGAGCAGCACATCCGCGATTTGTGGCCGCTGCTTACGCGAGCCGCAGATTCGGCCGATGCGCGTTCGTCGCTGATTCCGCTGCCGAAATCGTATGTCGTCCCGGGCGGTCGCTTCCGCGAGGTGTATTACTGGGATTCGTACTTCACCATGCTCGGCCTGATCGACAGCAAGCGCACCGATCTGGTGGCGAACATGCTCGACAATTTCTCGCACCTTATCTCGAGCGTCGGTCACATTCCGAACGGCAATCGCACCTACTATCTCGGTCGCAGTCAGCCGCCGTATTTCGCGGCGATGGTGGGACTGTACGCCACGGCCACCGATACCACGCAGGCGCTCAGGTATCTCGATGCGATGGAAGCGGAGTATGCGTTCTGGATGGATGGCGCCGCCGCACTCGCTCCTGGTGAAGCCAACCGGCGCGCGGTGCGCATGCGTGATGGCGCGCTGCTGAATCGCTACTGGGACGACCGACCGGAGCCACGTCCGGAGTCGTATCGCGAGGACTATCTGCTGGGTGCGTCGCTGCCCGTGCCGAAACGCGAGCCGCTGTACCGCAACATCCGGGCGGCGGCGGAAAGCGGATGGGATTTCTCCAGTCGCTGGATGCGCGATACGACGGACCTGCGCACGCTCGAAACCACTGACCTGGCACCGGTGGATCTCAACAGTCTGTTGTATCACGCCGAACGCACGATTGCGGCCTTTCGGCGATTTCGGAAAGTGGTCGGCGATTCGCTGGTGGCAGTGAAGTTTAACGCGGCGGCCGAGGCGCGCCGGAAGGAGGTGCTGGCGGCGGCGTGGGATGCGAAGTCCGGTTTTTTCTACGATGTGCGCTGGAAGAGCGGCGAGCGCGTGACGGATCGCCCGACGATGGCGGCGGCGGCGGTGTTGTATTTTGGACTGGCGACGGCGGAGCAGGGTCGCGCGGTGGCAGCGAAACTCGAACGCGATTTTCTGCGACCCGGCGGGTTTGTCACCACGATGATCCGGTCGGGTCAGCAGTGGGATGCACCGAACGGCTGGCCGCCGCTGCAATGGATCGGAATGGAAGGTGTACGCAGATACGGTCGCGGCGATCTGGCGGACATGGCGCGCGATCGCTGGCTCACGCTCAATCGTCGCACCTATGCGGCCGTCGGGAAGATGACCGAGAAGTATGACGTTCTTGACCTGAGTCGCCCCGCGGGTGGCGGTGAGTATCCGACGCAGGATGGATTCGGATGGACGAACGGCGTGGCGCTCGCGCTCGCGCGCATGGGAGAGGTCAGGTGAAGGTGTTGTTCTGGCTCGGTATGATCGGTCTGGCGGTGATTGAAGTGGCGCTGGTGTACTTCATCATGCCGATGCCCGGCAGTCAGCGGATGCGCAGCATCGATCTGGCGTATGCGCTCTACAGCTGGCGCTGGCCGTTGCGCGCGCTGTTCGGAATCCTGCTGCTGATCGGTATCCTGCCGGCGTTGCGAACTGCCGGACGCGGTAAGTGGATTGCGACCGCCGCATTGCTTGTCGTCTGTGTAATTGCATACGAATTCAACTTCCAGATGTCGGCTGATCACATGTTCCTGCAGCCGACTGTGGTGAACATGCAGCCGGCCGCGACCAACAAGGTGGCGCCGGACCGGCTGGTGGTCGGCGTGGCGATGGACGGGCAGGCGCGCGCCTATCCGCTGCAGTTCATCGGCTATCACCATCAGGTCCGCGACACGCTGGCAGGACAGCCGATTCTGGTGAGTTACTGCACCGTGTGTCGCACGGGGCGTGTCTTCACGCCGACGGTGAACGGTTCGCCGGAATCGTTCCGACTTGTCGGCATGGATCACTTCAACGCCATGTTCGAGGATCGCACCACCGGCAGCTGGTGGCGCCAGGCAAATGGTGAAGCGATCATCGGCCCGATGAAAGGAACAGCCATGCCGGAGCTGCCGAGCGTGCAGGTGTCACTCAAGCAGTGGCTCAAGCTGCATCCGACGACGCTGGTGATGCAGGCCGATCCGAACTTCACCAGCGAGTATGCGAAGGACTACGCCTACGAGCGCGGCACGAAGGCCGGCGGTCTCACCGGCACCGATACCGCGTCATGGCATGACAAGTCGTGGGTCGTTGGCGTAGCTCAGCGTGGCGCAGCAAAGGCCTACGACTGGAAGCGACTGCGTCGTGAACGTGTCATCAACGACAGCGTGGGTGGCGTTCCGATTGTGCTTGCACTCGGGCCGGACAGCGTGAGCTATTTCGCGTTCCAGCGTCCGGATGCTGCGACGAAGTTTTCGTTGCGCGGCGATTCACTGGTCACGGCGCAGACAGCGTACGCCCTGAACGGACAGGGGGCCGCCGGCAAGCTGGCACCGATCAATGCCAGTCAGGAGTTCTGGCACAGCTGGCGCACGTTCCAGCCGGGCACCGCGCGCTACTGATGCGCGTCGCGTGCGCAGGCCTGTGCGCCGTGCTGGTTGCGGCATGCGGTGAGTCGAAAGGACCACCGGCGGCTGCAGCCGCGACGGCGACGACGGTGCATGGCAGCACGGCCCGCATGGTTGATACGCTCGCAGCGATCTACGCGCGCGCGATCAGGGATCCATCGAACAACCCATTCCTCAATCGTGAACGCGCCGCCGCTATTGAAGCGGAGCTGAAGGGGCTGACAGGCGATCAGGCAATGGACGCGCGCTTCCGGCTGGCCGAGGAGCGGCTCAAGGCCGGTCGCACGCAGGAGTCGATCGATGGACTCGAGAGCCTGATCAGGGACGCGCATATTTCGTGGGACAGCATCGCGCCGCACCAGAAGCCGTTCTTCGACATGCTGGCAATCGCCTACATGCGACTCGGTGAGCAGCAGAATTGTCTCGACAATCCGGCAGCGAATATCTGCATCCTGCCTCTCAAGGGTGCCGCGCGTCACACGAAGCAGGGCGGCGCGCGCGGTGCGATCGAGCGGTACACGAAGATTCTCAGACAGTATCCCGACGATCGTGGCTCGCAGTGGCTGATCAACCTCGCGTATCTGCAGCTGGGTCATTATCCGGACAGCGTGCCACCGCGCTGGCTGATCAGAAATCTCGTGCCGTCGAAGTCGACGAGTGATTTTCCGGAGTTTCACAACATCGCGAACACCGTGGGACTGGGCATCACCGGGCTGGCCGGCGGCATCAATGTGGAAGATTTTAACGGCGACGGTCTGCTCGATGTATTCACAACGGCGTGGGGACTGAACGACCCGGTACATCTGTTCATCGCCGACGGCGCCGGCGGCTACGCCGATCGCACCGCGAGCGCCGGACTGACTGGCATTGTCGGTGGCCTCAACACGGTGCACGCCGACTACGACAATGACGGCGATCAGGACATCCTGATTCTGCGCGGCGCGTGGATGCGCGAGAGTGGGCCGTTCCCGCTGTCGCTGCTGCGCAATCGCGGTGACGGGACGTTCGAGGATGTCACATTCGAAGCGGGCCTGATGTCGTACGGGCCGACCAACACGGCGGCCTGGGCTGATTTCGATCTCGATGGCTATCTTGATCTCTTTGTCGGCTACGAGTCGTACTCAAAATTGAATGGCGGCAAGTCGCATCGCTCGAAGCTGTTCCACAACAACCGTAACGGCACATTTACCGACGTGTCGGCGCAAGTCGGCATCGATGTCGATGACTTCGTGAAGGGTGCGACGTGGGGCGATGTGAACAACGACGGACTGCCGGATCTGTATCTGTCGGTGATCTATGGCAAGAACAAGCTGTTCATCAACAAGGGCGGCACATCGCTCGATTCATGGAAATTCGAGGAGCAGGGAGCGGCCGCCGGCGTGCAGCAGCCCATTGCATCGTTCCCCACCTGGTTCTGGGACTACGATAACGACGGCAAGGATGACATCTTCGTGCCGAGTTACGATGTGAATGCGGCGATGCACGAGTTCGTGGCGCGCGAGTATCTCGGACTGCCGTTGACGGTGAAGGTCGCTGGCGTCGATATCACCTACGAAGACCCGCGTCTCTATCGCAACAAGGGCGACGGAACGTTCGAGGATGTGACGGCGAAGGCGGGTTTATCCGGCAAGGTGATCTACGCCATGGGCAGCAACTTCGGGGATCTCGACAACGACGGTTTCCTCGACTTCTACATCGGCACCGGCAATCCCGATCTGCGCTCGGTAATTCCGAACCGGATGTTCCGAAATGTCGGCGGCACGCACTTCGAGGAAGTGACGCTGGCGGGCGGCTTCGGGCATCTGCAGAAGGGCCACGCGGTGGCGTTTGCCGATCTGGATCGCGATGGTGACGAGGATGTCTTCGAACTGATCGGCGGCGCGTATCAGGGCGATCTGGCGACCAGCGTGCTGTTCGAGAATCCGGGCTGGCCAGGGACGTCGTGGATCAACCTCACGCTCGAGGGCACGACTGCGAATCGCTCTGCCATCGGTGCGCGCGTCGAGCTGGTCGTCACCGATTCATCCGGCGCAACGCGGTCGATTCATCGCACCGTGGGTCAGACGAGCTCTTTCGGTTCCGGGCCGTTGCAGTTGCATGTCGGCCTGGGCCACGCGCGGCGCATCAGCGAGGTCCGCGTGCAATGGCCCGATCGTGCGCGCAGCAAGACGTCGTATCGCGATCTCTCGCGCAACACGTTTTACCGCATCACACAAGGCAGCGCTCCGGTTGTGCTCACGCGTCCACCGGTGCCATTCCGCAAAACGGCGCTCGGCGCGCCGGGGTCGATGACCATGCCGATGCCAGCGCCTCGATGAGCTGAACCGTCAGCGGCCAACGCCTGCGATCGCGGTACTCAGCGCACTCTTAAACCTCCGGCAGATCGGCGACGATCCCGTCCAGCCCCGGCCACGACTCCGACGCATAGCGCTGAATCGTGCGCAGGTATCGCGCCGCTTCGTCGCCGTGAGCTGCCATCGTCACTGCAGCGCCGGCCTTCACCGCGTCGGCGCTGCAGAACGGCGGTCCCGCCGCTTCATCGATCCGACCCTTGGTGTGCTTTACGCCGGCGGCATCGAGAAAAGTCGACTGGATCGTCGGCTCGAGATCCACGTACAGCGTCTGCATCAGCCCCAGTTCATCCTGCGCCGACTCGACCTTCAGGCGCACCACTTCCTGCGCCAGTTTCTCGGCCGGCCAGTTCTGGAACGAGGCCGGGCGATAGCCGCCGCCGCGCGCGACCAGGCGCTGGATGAAGATCGCGCGGGCGTCGCGCTGGGTCTTCAGTTCATAGGTCACGAGCGCCACACGGCGTTCGACGGAAAGGCTGCGGTACGGTGAGAGTGATGGCATGGCCGGGAAAATACGCGGTCTGACCCGTCCTGCAGCATGAATTTCCGATGAGCTTCCGGGAGGCGACCGCTTCACATCGCTCAGCACGCTGGCGACATTGGGTCGGTAACACATTCGCAGGATCCCGCCGAGCAATCGCAGGACTCCCCAAACACGCAGGCTGTCCGGATGGAGAGAACGCACCTGAATCGCACGGAGCTCTTCAACATGAGCTTCGGGTTTCTGGGCATTCAGTTCGGCTGGGGGTTGCAGCTCGCGAACATGTCGGCCGTCTACGAGCGGCTTGGCGCAAAGCCCGACGAGGTGCCGCTGCTCTGGCTGGCCGCACCCCTGACCGGTTTGCTGGTGCAACCCATCATCGGCGCGCTGAGCGATCGCACGTGGGGCCGGCTCGGCCGCCGCCGACCGTACTTTCTGACCGGCGCGATCCTCGCGTCAATCGCGCTGTTCATCATGCCGACGTCCTCGTCGCTGTGGATGGCCGCCAGTCTGCTCTGGATCCTCGACGGCTCGATCAACATCTCGATGGAGCCGTTTCGCGCGTTCGTCGCCGACAAGCTGGTGGCGTCGCAACGCACCGCGGGCTTCGTGATGCAGTCGCTGATGATCGGCATCGGAGCCAGTTTCGCCAACGCGATGCCGTTTGTACTCACGAAAATGGGCGTCGTCGGCAACACACCGAGCGGCATTCCACTCAG
>JANMWU010000669.1:0-2994 GCA_031380785.1 Gemmatimonadaceae bacterium | reverse complement strand
CCATTCGCGCTTTGCGGTCGTGCATGCTTCCCTCAATCTCGAGTCGTGTCAGGCCAGCGTGCGCGATCTCGCGGTCGGCGAGGCCCTGCGTGAGCACACCCAGCACTTCGCCGCCGGCTGACAGCGCACCATCCGCCAGCGCACCCATGCATCCCACCGCAGCGCCGCCGTAGACGAGTCGTATGCGTCGCTGTGCGAGATCGCGGCCGAGTGCAGATGCGGCGCGCATGAAGCGTGGGTTGGTGCCGGTGGCGGAGCCGCAGAAGACGGCGATGCCGCGGACATCTGAACGTTGCATGCGGGAAATCTCGTTTGTTGGTCAACGCATACTCCAGCGGCGGCCGCGATTCGACGATCTACGATGCGGCAGGCAGTGCGACCGCCGTCGTCAACCGGCGGAATCGGCGCGTCAGTATGACGTACGATCTTCTGGGCCGTATGCTGACACGAGACGTGCCCGCTGATGAAACCTACGCGTACCCGTCACCAAATTTTACGCCGTCGCAGGGCCTCGAGCTCGTACCGTATGGTCTGACGCGGCCGGCCGAGACACAGGTGTTCACGTATCACCCGTCGGGCCAAATCTCGAGTGCCAACGCGCTGGATGCCAATGTCGTACGCACCTATCATGCAAGCGGTGCGCTGCTGACGGATACCCTCAAAATCCGGGATAGCTCGCGCGCCACAATACCGCATGTTTTCTCGCTGAGCTATACCTACGATCGCAACGGCAGACGCCTGTCACGCACCCTGGGTCCGAGCAGTCTGTTCAGCGGGTCGCCGATGACATACGCATACAATTTCTGGGGCGCGCTCGCAAGCATCACCGACATCGCCGGCAACACATACAGCTTCGCCTACAATGACATCGGCGAGCTGCAGACGACGACGTTGCCCGCCAACATTACCCGGACACTCGGATACGACGGTGCCGGGCGCCTGAGCAGTGATGTCATCACCAATTCGAACACTGCCTCGACGGGTTTTCCATACGATCTGCAGACAGCGGTGCGGAATTTCACGATCACCAAGCGAAATGCGCGCGGGCAGATCCTGTCCGCGACCGATCCAACATTGATCGGCGGACCGATTCCGTCACTGACCTACGACTCGGCTGGCTTTCTGGTGAAATCCGATCGCAGCCAGCGCGGATATGTGCTCGGCAGTGGCGGCACGCCAACCTTCGTTGCAAATGACACGATGGCGTACGATGGGCTTGGCAACATTCTGTCAAAGCAGGGCGCCTGGTCGCTGCTACCGAATTACGCGACCTACACCACCACGAACACGTACAACAGCGCTGGTCGACTCTCCGTCCAGAATGACAGCCGCACCAGCAACGGCGGCGGCTCCTCTTCGAGGTACTCGAGCTATGCCTACGATGCGTCGGGTAACACGCGGTTCGAAGTCAGCAAACCAAGCTCAGGCGCCACTTCAAATTCAGGAGAGCGCGCATCCTACTATGGGGCGGACGATCGCCTGATCGGAACTGACGTGCGGTCGACCGGCAAGCGGATGCTCGAGGAGTACCGGTACGATGCACTGGGGCGTCGCGTCTGGGTGAGCAAGGATCAGGGCTGTGCGCCAACGAGTGACCTTTCCTGTGTCACCGACGGTCCCACACGCACAGTGTGGGACGGCTCGGACGAAGTAGCCGAGATCAAGGCGCCGCTCGGCGCCAGCAACGGGGCCGAACTCAACTCTGGATTCCCGTTGATTCCGTGGAGCGTTGTTGGCGACCCGAACCCGTTTTACGGCCGCGTTGTTTACGCGCCCGGGCTGACGGTGGACCAACCGCTGAGCGTGACGCGGTACGACTACCGGGACAATCCGTCGGGCGGGGTCAGCGCGACGTGGCCGACGTTCACACTGATGCCGTTCTGGGACTATCGGGGCACGCCGGTTTATGGCGTGACGACAGACGGCGCGACGGCGATTCCGCTCAATCCAGGCGGGACCTCGTGCCCGAATCCTGGCGTGGCAACGACTACTCGCTGCGTTTTGCTGTCGTGGAACTTCGCGGCGGATGCGTACCGGCAGGAGAGCGGAAATCTGCTGACGCTGAGCTGGCATGGGAGTGTGCTGCAGAACAAGAAGGATGGGTCGGGACTGCAGTACATGCGGAACCGGGTGTACGACCCCGGTACTGGCAGGTTCACGCAGGAAGATCCGATTGGGCTGGCTGGAGGGATGAATGCGTACGGATTCGCCACTGGCGATCCTGTAAACGGCAGCGACCCTTTTGGCCTGTGCCCGGGAGGCGCCAGCAAAAGCGACAACGGTCAGTGTCCGTCGTCCGGAATAAAGAGCGGCGACCCCAAGTTTATGCACGAGGCCGGCCTCGATGCTGCCGATCCGCTGTCGTACCTCGGCGGGCTCGGAGAACTTAAGGCAGGCATGATACTCGCCGGCTCAATCCCTGTAGTACTCAAGAAGGCGATTAACCTACCGGCTTGGCGCACAATTGGAATTGATATCGCACACATTGCTTCTGGTCACATGCTCGGTGGTGCACGCGTCAGCGCCGCGAAGACACTCTTCCCAACTCACTGGTCGGAGGCGAAAGTAGAGCGCGTCGTGCGCGCGGCGTACCGAATGAGTTCGAAGGTCGGCTCACAAGGCGAGCGCGTCCTCATGCAAGGCGACGCGGCGGGTCTCACGATCGAAATGTGGGTCAACAAGACCGAGCGGTTAATTGAGACAGCATATCCAATAATTCGGAGGTAGAGCATTGCGCGAGACGGTCAAAATAGAACTTGTCGTAGATTTTGGAAGCGGCGGCGGCATTAAGAGCGCTCAACTTACGGGCACTGTATTCGTTCGTGCTGGCGAAAGATGTTTTCCTGAGCTCGGCTGGTCCGACGCTGTCATACCGGTGCTTGACGGGATTGTTAGCGCACTCGTCAAATTGCTAGGGAACAGGGCTGATCGCGCCAGCTTTTTTTTCTTTGATGGCCCGTTTCGAATCGACATTGAACGGCTGGATTTACAGAC
>JANMWU010000655.1:0-4387 GCA_031380785.1 Gemmatimonadaceae bacterium | reverse complement strand
GGGCGACTGGGCGCGCGGTCCGGATCCATTTCAGATCGATCCGGTGCCGCCGATGCCAGCGCTTCCCGGTGCGTCGGCAATCATCAGCGAGGCGGAAGTCGGCGCAGTGACGGTGCTGATTCAGTGGCAGGGGCCGAGCGTCCGGAAGGATCGCGCGAGCACCTACGCGGCCGACGTGTTCTCGGATGCGCTGAATACGAAAGGTTCGCGTTTTCAGCGGCTGCTGACGGACAGTGGGCTGTGGGCGGCGATTGGCGTCAACTACTACACACTGGATCAGGTGGGACCGATCACTATCAGCGGACAAACGACGCCGGAACGGCTCAAGGACGCGCTGGCGGTGCTGTGGCGGGAGATCGCAAAGCTCGACGATCCGGGATACTTCACGGCCAGCGAACTCGAAGCGGTGAAAGCGCAGCGCGGGACCGACAATCAGTTTGGCATCGAGAAAACGTCAGAATTGACGCATACGATCGGCTTCTGGTGGGCGGTGGCTGATCTCGACTACTTCATGGGCTACGTGGACAACATGGCGCGACAGACGCCGGCGGATCTGCAGCACTACGCGGCGCGGTACATCGTCGGCAAGCCGAGCGTGACCGGTGTGCTGATCAGCAAATCCGGCCGGGCGCGCATCAAGTTGACCGAGGCCGACGTTGTCGGGCCGGTGAAGGGGTTGAAGGTGACGCCGTGAGGCGCGTACTGCGGCGCGGATGGCGAGTGGCTCTCGTGTTCGCGGCTCTTCCGGCGCTGCTCGGCGCGCAGCGTCTCGCCGATTCCGCCACCTCGTCGTTCGAGGTGAATGGCCTGCGCGTCATTCATCGTCGGGTTACGGCGAACGAGGTGGTGGCGGCGAATCTGTATCTGCTTGGCGGCGTGTCGCAGGTTCCGGCGGACAAGTCGGGACTGGAACTGCTGCTGCTGGAAGCATCGGAGCGAGGCACGCGCAAGTATCCGCGTGAAGTGCTTGAGCGGAAAATGGCGCGACTCGGCAGCGCGATTGTGGCGTCGCCGTCGATCGACTGGACGATGGTCGGCGTGCGCAGCACCGTGACGGCGTTCGACTCGACGTTTGCGATCTTCGCCGACCGTATCATGCAGCCGCGGCTCGACTCCGGCGACGTGGAAACGGTGCGTGCCACGATCCTGAGCGCAGTCAGGCAGCGCGGCGACGATCCCGAGGCGCTTCTCAATTCCTTCTCGGACAGCGTGGCCTTTGCCGGCCACCCGTACGGCAGGTCGCCAACGGGTTCCGAAGCGACGCTGCGCAAGCTGACAATTGCCGATTTGCGCGACTGGCAGACGAAGCAGATGGTGACATCGCGGATGCTGCTGGTGGTTGTGGGCGACGTTCCGCGCGCGAAGCTGGAGGCGATGGTGCGTGCGACCCTCGGCACACTGCCGCGCGGCGAATACAAATGGGCGCCGCCACTGGTGCCGGCGCCGCGTGCCAGTTCGCTGCACATTCTCGCGCGCACGCTGCCAACGAACTATCTGCAGGGATACTGGATCGGACCGCGTGCCGACAGCCGCGATTACCAGCCGATGCGGATTGCGATGGCGGCGCTGGGCGGGCGGCTGTTCACCGAGGTGCGCGTGAAGCGGAATCTGACGTACGCGGTCAACGCGCCGTTCGTCGATCGCGCGGTTACGGCGCCCGGCCTGTACGTGACGACGACCGCACCCGACTCGGTGCTCGGCATCATGCGTCGCGAAGTGGAAGCGATGAAACGCGGTTTCATCGATCCGGAAGGACTGCGTCTCCTGGTGCAGCAGTTCATCACCGAATTCTTTCTCGACAACGAGACCAACTCCGATCAGGCGACGTTCATGGCGCGGTCGGAGCTCTATCGCGGCGACTACAAGCTTGCCGCGCGATTTGTCGAGGAACTGCGGAAGGTGACGCCGGAGGATATCCAGCGCGTGTCGCGTCAGTACCTGACTGGTATCACGATGGCGTACATCGGCGACCCGCGCCGAATTTCACCAGCCCGCGTGACACCGTTCTGAGCATTGTCAGGCGGCGCCGGCAGGTCACTTCTTTCGCAATTCGTCGACGACGATCGCTCCGCCTTTCATCACGAAGCGAACCCGCTGCAGTTCGGTGATGTCCTGCAATGGATTTCCGGTCACGGCGATGAGATCGGCGAAGCGGCCGGCCTCGATACTCCCGACGCGATCGCTCCAGCCCATGATCTCGGCGTTGACGCTGGTGGCGGAGACGATGCTGTGCATCGGTGTTTCGCCGAGCGACACGCGCAGCGCGAATTCCTTCGCGTTGTCACCATGCTTGATGACGACGGCGTCGGTGGCAAAACCGATCGGGAGTCCAGCCGCCAGGGCGCGTCGGAATCCGCCTTCCTCGGTTTCCTTGATGCGGCGTGCGCGTTCCAATTCGCTTTCGGGAATGTGGATCGCGAGGCCCTCCTCCTCGAGTGCGACGGTGGTGTAGAGCGTCGGCACATAGAAGGTGCGGCGATTGCCTGCCTTGAGCAGTGCGATCGCTTCATCGTTCAGATACGAGCCGTGATCGATGGTGCGAACGCCCGCCTTGATGGATGCGATAATGGCGGCGGCGCCGTGCGCATGCGAAGCGACCTGTCGTCCCCAGCGATTGGCTTCGGTGACGGCGGCCTGAATCTCTTCATCCGAGTATTGCTGCGCGCCCGGATCGATGCCTTTCGACAAAACGGCGCCGGATGCGAGAATCTTGATGAAGTCGGCGCCGTTCTTGAAGTTGGTGCGCACCGCCTTCAGCACCTCCTGCGGACCATCCGCGAGGTTTCGCACGACCGGCACGTCGACGTAGATGGAAAACTGGCGCGCGTCGCCGGCACCACCGGTGGATGAGACATAATTTCCGGAGACCATCAATCGCGGGCCGGGCACGGCGCCGGCATCGATGGCGTCGCGCAGGTCGACATCGACATACGGCCACGTCGGGCCCATGTCGCGGCAGGTCGTGAAGCCGGCGTTGAGCGTGACGAGGGCATTGCGCGCGCCCCACAGCGCGTCGTGACCGGGCGTCGTCTTCACCAGCGCATCTTCCCAGTGCACACCGCGACGACCGGTGAGATGGGTGTGCAGATCGATCAGCCCAGGCAGCAACGTCGCCGCGCCGAGATCGATGAGATGCGCCCCGGCCGGCACGGAAAGCACTTTGCCGACGGCGGTGATACGCTCGCCGTCGATTCGAACCATGGCGGGTTCCAGCGGCGTGCCACCGTGTCCATCGATCAGGCGCGCGGCGCGCACTATCGTGATCGACGGCTTCGCGGGCGACACGTCCTGTGCAAATACTGTGGTGACCGCGAGCAAAGAACCCGCCACGCCACGCAATGCATTCATTCCCGACCTCGGCGTGCGAGTTCCTCGCGCACATCACTCAGCCGGATACCGAGCGCCTGCAACGCGACCATCGTGTGATAGAGCAGATCGGCCGCTTCGCTGGTGGCGCGTTCCGGATCGGAATCGGCGCATGCGAGCACAAGCTCCGCCGCCTCTTCGCCGATCTTCTTCATGCGGAGATTGCGATCTTCGAGCAACTTTCGCGTATAACTCGGTGCCGCGTCAGACGACGTGTCCGAGGCGCGTGAGGCAATCGTAGAATCGAGCACCGCGAACGCGTCGGACGGCGGCGCGGCGTTGCCCGGCGTCGTGAAACAGGTGATCGCCCCGGTATGACACGCCGGCCCTGCCGGGACAACGCGCGCCAGGATGGCGTCGCTGTCGCAGTCGGCGCTGAGCGACACGACTTTCTGTGTGTTGCCGCTCGTTCCACCCTTATGCCAGAGGCCTCGACTGCGCGAGTGGTAGTGCATTTCACCGGTACGCTGCGTGGCAGCGAGCGCTTCGCGATCGGCGAAGGCTACCATCAGGACATCGCCGGTTGTTGCATCCTGCGCCACAACCGAGACGAGTCCGGCGCCCTTGGCGAAGTCGATCGAGTCAAGATCAAGCATCGAGACCGGGATCTCCACCGGGGATGAGAATGTCGCGCACCAGCGTGTCGAGGTTGGCGTTGGTGGCTATGCTGTCGCCACCGAATGCGGTCGGGCGGCCACTGAAATCGGTGAATCGCCCGCCGGCCTCCTCGATCACGACCTGCACCGCTGCCGCATCCCACGGGTTCATCAGATCGTCGACCATGATGTCGGCGCGTCCCGTCGCGACCAGCAGATAGCCGTAGCAATCGCCCCACGTGCGGACGATGCGTGTGGCGCGCGCGAGTCTGTCCCAGCGTTGCTGACGCGTGGGTCGACCAGGAAATCGTGCATCGGTGGTAAGCAGCGTTGCGGTGCTCAGTGCCGAAGTGGTGGACACATGAGTGCGCGTGCCGTTGAACCACGCCCCTTCGCCCGGTGCGGCAGCGACGAGCTCCTGCGTC
>JANMWU010000651.1:0-3393 GCA_031380785.1 Gemmatimonadaceae bacterium | reverse complement strand
AACCGCGTCAGCGAATTACTCGCATATCATTCAGAATCAGTTTACCGCAATCACCAAGCGGTTTGCTCCCGCACCCAATCCGACCGCGCCGCCTGACACGACGAAGCCGGTTTTCAATCCGATCTCGGTGCTCTTCTCCTCGCCGAACACCATTACGCTCGGCCTTCAGGCGTCCCAGCCGTTGTATCTGGACGGACGCTTCCAGCTGGCCAATCGCGTCGCGAAGGCGAATGAGGATGTCTACCGCTACGGCCTCCGCACAGCCCGTGCAAAGCTCCGCTACGACATCGCGTCGGCGTATTTCGATGCGGTGATCGCCGACAAGTTTCTGCAGATCGCCGAAAGCTCGCTGGTGCAGACTGAGCGCACGCTGCGGCAGACAACGCTGCAACGTCAGGTCGGCACGGTGGCCGAGTACGATCTTCTGCGCTCACGCGTGGCGGTGGATGCGCAGCGGCCGCTGCTGATTCAGGCGCAGCAGAATCGCGATATCGCGACGTTGCAGCTCAAGCAGCTGCTGAATCTGCGGCTGACCGAGCCGATCACGCTCGCCACGCCGATCCAGGACGCCGACATGGACCGCGCGCTGGCTGAATCGCATCTCGACAACGATGCGCGACCGACCGCCGGCAGCGGATTGTCGGCGATGACTGAGAGCACGCTGCCAAAGCTCAATCCTCGCGACACCGCACCCGAATCGCGCGCAGCGGTACAGCAGGCGCAGGCGTTGCTCGAAGTCCAGAAAGGCGCACTGCGACAGGCGCAGCTGCAGCAAGTACCCGTGCTCAACCTGACCACGAATTACCAGCGGTTTGCGTATCCAACCAACTCCAACATCATTCCGCGCACGCTGGCCGATTTCTACCCCGCGTGGACTGTCGGACTCGGTTTCTCGGTTCCGATCTGGACCAGCGGACGCATCACCGGTGACAAAATGGTGGCGCGGGCGAATGTGCAGGATGCCGAAGCGCGTCTGCATCAGGGCCAGCGCGCAGCGTCGCTGGATGTGCAACTCGCGCTCAAGAGCCTCGAACAGTCAGAAGCGAACTGGCTCGCCAGCATTGGCACCGAAGAGCAGGCGGACAAGGCGCTGCGTATCGCTGATGTTCGCTACACGAACGGTATTTCTACTCAGCTTGAATTGAGCGACATTCGCAACCTGCTCATTCAGTCGCAGGCAAACCGCCTCTCGGCCGCAAAGGCCCTGCAGCTCGCGCGGCTCCGCATCACGCTCCTGCGCGATCTTCCGCTTGGCTCAGGCGGCGGTACCGCCACCGCGAGTGCAAGCGGATCACCGACACAGTCCACCACTGCCGCCTCGACGCAGAGCAGCACCGCAGCAAGCAGCACCAGCAGCGCAGGCACCACCGGTCGGCCGGAGTGATTCACATGACACGTACAATGACAGACATCGCCATTCGCGCACCACGCGCCACATACCTCTGCCGTCCGCTGCTTGTCGCCGCGCTGCTGATCAGCGCTGGCAGCATCAGCGCCTGCGGCAAGAAAGACAACGCCAACGCACAGGCGCCTGAGCAACCGTCACTCATCACGCCGGAGAACATCGCCGTGGTGGATACGATGCGCATCGCCAGCGGTCCATCGCTGTCGGGCGAACTGGCGGCGGAGAAGCAAGCGCAGGTCCGTGCCGAAGTCGCCGGCAGTGTGGTGCAGGTGTACGTCGAAACGGGACAGAAGGTGACGGCCGGCACATCGCTGGCGCGCATCGACGCGACGACCGCCAGCGCGGCCGAACTCTCGGCGCGAACCGGCGTGACGGCATCGGAAGCGCAGGCCGCGCAATCGAAGAAGGAGCTCGATCGCTCCGAGCGGCTGAACGCGGCCGGCGCCATCGCCGATCGCGATCTGGAAAACGCCCGCCTCGCGTACTCCACCGCCATGGCGCAGCTGGCGAACGTAAAGTCAGTGTATGCGCAGGCCAGCAAACAGCTGCGCAGTGCAACTGTGCGCGCACCGTTCGCCGGTGTCATCGCGACGAAGGTTGTGAGCGCCGGTGACGTCGTGTCGCCGGGCGCCGCACTGTTCACCGTCGTCGATCCGAAGAGCATGCGACTTGAAGCTGCAGTCCCCGCCGCACAGATCGGACAGATCCGCATCGGGATGCCGGTGGCCTTCAAGGTGAGTGGATACAGCGATCGTGCGTTCATGGGCAAGGTGACGCGTGTCAGCCCCGTGGCTGATCCGACGACCCGTCAGGTGATGATTCTGGCTTCGATCCCGAACAGCGCCGGCACACTGGTTGGCGGACTGTTCGCCGAAGGGCGTGTCAATGCAGAATCGCGGTCGGCGATGGTGCTGCCTGCCACGGCGATCGATCAGCGTGGCCCGAAGCCAGTCGTGATGCGGCTGCGTGGCGGTCGCGTGGAGAGGGTCACGGTGGCCCTCGGCATCCGCGACGATCAGCGCGAGAACTACGAAATCACACAGGGACTGCAACGCGGCGACACGGTGCTGCTCGGCGCGGCGCAGGCCATCGGCGAAGGAAAGCAGGTCCGGATTTCATCCGTGAACGATCGCAGTGCTGCGGCGGCGCCGCCGAAGGCCACAACCGGTTCGAGGTAAGCGAGAATGTGGATTTCAGATTTTGCCATCAAGCGCCCACTGCTCACGATCGTTGCCATGCTCGTGCTCGTGGTGAGCGGAATATTCGCCTACACCAAGCTGCAGACGGACGAGTTCCCCGAAGTCGCGCCGCCGGTGGTGCTGACGACGATCGTGTATCCGGGCGCGAGCCCGGATCAGGTGGAACGCGAAGTGCTCGATCCGGTCGAGGAAGCCATCACCGGTATCTCCGGCGTGGACAAGGTGCAGGGCGAAGCGCGCGACGGATTCATGACCGTCGTGACGTTCTTCAAGTTCGGCAAGAACATGCAGGAAGCGACGACGGAGATCCGCGATGCGATCAACCTGAAGCGCAACGACCTGCCGGCCGAAATGAAGGAGCCGATTCTTCAGAAGTTCAATCCGACCGATCGGCCGGTGGTGCAGATCGCGCTGTCCTCGAAGGAACTGACTGCGCCGCAGCTGACACTGATCGCCGATCCGGGCGTGACGCGCGAATTGCGCGCGATCGCAGGCGTGGCGAAGGTGGAAGTCACGGGCGGCGTGAAGCGCGAGATGATGGTGCAACTCCGTCCGGCGTCGCTGCAGGCGAACAACCTGAGCGTCGGCGAAGTGGTCGCGGCGTTGCAGAGCCAGAATCTGGCGGTGCCGGTGGGCAGCCTCACCGGTGTGCTCGATGAGCGCACCATCCGCCTCAAGGGTCGTCTCGAAGATGCGCAGGATTTCGGCAACATCGCTGTCGCGCAGCGCAACGGTCAGCTTATCCGCCTGAATCAGGTTGCCGATATTCGCGACGGCACCGAAGAGCAA
>JANMWU010000616.1:0-7312 GCA_031380785.1 Gemmatimonadaceae bacterium | reverse complement strand
TGCCGAGTTTTCACACGCAGCTGGTGGCCGGTGTTGCGACATATGCCATGGAGCTGCTGCGCGCCGCGCCGAATCTGAAGACGGTGTACGTGCCGATCGGACTCGGCTCGGGCGCGTGCGGAGTGGTTGCCGCCAAGGCTGCGCTGGGACATCAGTGCGACGTGGTTGGCATCGTGTCGGAGGAAGCGCCGGCCTTCGCACGTTCGTTCGAGCTCGGCACCCCGGTGTCGATGCCGACGCACACGCGCATCGCTGATGGCATGGCGTGCCGCACGCCGGTTCCGGCGGCGTTCGAGCTGCTCCGCGACGGCCTGTCACGGGTCGCGATGGTCAGTGACGATGACGTCGAAGCGGCGATGCGCCATCTGTTTTCAGACACGCACAACGCCGCCGAAGGCGCCGGTGCCGCCGCGTTGGCTGCCGCGCTCCGCGAGCGCGAAACGCTGGCCGACGAAATCGCGGTGATCCTCTGCGGTGGCAACGTCGATCGCGACCTGTTCGCGCGCGTGCTGGCGGCGGACTGACCAGGACTCTGCGTCCAGTGGCCTGAGGCTGCTGCCGACACTTACGCGAGCCTGCCCCGGGGCTTTGCCAGCCTCGGGGAGTTCCCGTTGCGGAGTTTCCGTCATCATCGTGTCGAACCGGTCGCTGCGAATTCGCTCTGTCATCTCCATCGCCGCCGCACTGCTTGCAGGCGTCGCGGCGCTGGTGCTTGGTGCGCGACACCTCGCGCCGGCTGAGAGTGGCGCCGCTATCGCACGCGATGTCTGGATCACGATTGCGCTGGTCGTGTTCGGTGCCAATGCATCCGCGATTGTCGCGATGATCGCGGGCATGCGCAGGCTGAAACGCGCCGTGAACGACGCGCGCCTCGAAGTCCTCCAACTCACAGGTGAGCCTGCGACGCCCGGCGCGCGCGCTGGCTCGCCGCACCCGCCGGCAGAATTCAGCGCGCTGCATACAGCAATCGAGGTCACATGTGCGCAACTTGCGCTGGCGCGCTCCCGCGTCCGCATGGAATCGGATCGCAGCCGCGCCATCATCGACACCGTGTCTGGAAGCGTCTTCGCCGTGGACGGCGGCGGCCGCATCATCAGCGCCAATGAGGCTGCGGTTCGCATGTTCGCCCTGCCCGTCGGTTCGCTCGAAGGCGTAGTGCTCTCGGACCTCATCGCCGCCGATTCGCTGCACATGTCGGTGGATGAAGTCGGATCGGTGACGTTCACCGGCGTGGGAGCGGAGCATCGGTTTACGACGCAGATCCGGCTGTTCGGTCGGCGATCATTTCCGGCCGACGTGTCAGTGACACCCCTGGCGCTGGACGGACAGCGGGCATGGGCGGTGTTCGTGCAGGATCTGACGGAGAAGCATCAGGCGCAGCTGGAGCTTGAGAACGCGCGGATTGCTGCCGTTGCCTCGAGCCGTGCCAGGACGGCGTTTCTGGCGCGCATGAGCCACGAACTGCGCACGCCGCTCAACTCGATGCTCAGTTTCACGAAAGTCGTACGCCGCAGCCGGAGCTCGCAGCTGAGTGATCGCGACCGGCACTATCTCGAGCGCGTGGAGACTGCCAGCGAGCAGCTGCTGGTGCTGGTGAGCGACATCCTTGACCTCTCGCACATCGAATCAGGGACGATCGAACTGCAGCCGGACACGATCGATATTTCGCCGATCGTGATGGAGATCGTCGACCATCACGAAGATCGCGTGGCCGATCGACCGGTGGTGCTGAAGACAGAACTCCCGGCGGTGCCGGCGCTGGCGACGGTGGATACGGCGCGCCTCCGCCAGGTGGTCATGAACCTGATAGACAATGCCGTGAAGTTCACCGCGCGTGGCAGCGTGGTTGTGTCAGTGCGTCTGGACCACGAGACGGGCCTCGCGAGCGCGATCATCGTGCGCGACACTGGCATTGGCATTCCACTCGAGCGGCAGTCGCACATCTTCGATTCGTTCGAGCAAGGCAGTGAAGAGACCAGCCATCGGTACGGCGGCTCGGGGCTCGGCCTCGCACTGTCGCGGCGCATCGCGCAGCAGATGGGGTGCATGCTGAGCGTGGAAAGCATGCCGGGTGCGGGGAGCACCTTCACGCTCGCATTCAGTCACACCGATGCCATGACGGCGCCGCTTTCGATCCTGCTGCAGGGCGACGCGGCCTGATCGCTGCGCGTCAGACATAGATGCAAGTGCGACACAGATCGCTGGCGAAGGCGTGGTGCGTTGCGGTATCGTAAAGCGTGCAGACAATTCCCGACGCATCGCAGCCACAAACTGCACAGCCGCTGCGCCACGTACTCAGTGATGACGAACGGCGCACGCTGACCGCCGCAGTTTTGCGCATTGTCCCCGATGCGCCGGGCGATCTTACCGCGCGCGTCGAGGATCGCATCGCCGGCCTGGCTGTGCACAAGATCGACGAGGTGCGCGCGGGACTGCGTCTGTTCGGCGCTGCCGCAGCCGCGCTGGTGAGCGTGCGCCGACTGGCACCGTTTCACGCGCTTTCACCTGCGTTGCAGGACCGCATGCTGGCCGCGTGGGGCGGGAGCGTGCTGTCACAGGCGCGCACGTTGTATCAACTGCTTCGCCAGCTCACGCTGGTCACGCACTACGGCGACCCTGCAACTCACGCCGCACTGGGATATCGCGGTGCGCTGCATACGCGAGCGCCCGCAGTGACCTGGGAAGGGCCCGCGTCCGCTGTCGCCGCTGGCCTGACACTGACGCAAGCCGCAGAACCCGTACTTCGTGCACCCGCGCAGGCGCCCGTGCCAGTTTCGCGTGCGCTGCCAGACGGCGTGATCACCGCCGCCACCTATCGCGACGCATCCGTGATCACCGCCGACGCCATCGTCATCGGATCCGGCGCTGGCGGTGCAGTGGCGGCCGCACGACTGGCTGAAGCAGGGAAAACGGTCGTGATACTCGAAGCCGGCGAATTCATTCCGAGTGATGAATTCACCGAACTCGAAGGTCCGATGACGCAACGCCTCTACGCCGAGGGCGGGCTGCGTGCGACCGACGACCTGTCGGTCAGCATGGTGCAAGGCGCAACCGTCGGCGGCAGTACAACCGTGAACTGGATGATCATGTTGCGCACGCCGGAACACGTACTTGCGGAGTGGGCGACGCGCTTTGGGCTCGACGGAATGAGCGCCGCCGACATGGCGCCGGTATTTGCGAGAATTGAACAGGAAGTGCACGCGACGGTCGTCCCCGACGACGCACATTCGCCCAACAACCGCATCATTCTCGACGGTGCCGCGAAACTGGGCTGGCGCGCAAGTTCGGCGGTGATCAACGCGCGTGGCTGCGTACGATCGGGATTCTGTGGTATGGGCTGTCGTTACGACGCCAAGCAAGGCACGCAGCAGACATACCTTCCGCGTGCACTGGCGCACGGCGCAAAATTGTATGCGAATACCCATGTCGATCGTATCGACGTCGTCGCGCGCAATGACGCCAGCACGACTGCAATGCCGATGAAGCGCGTGAGCGCCACCGTGCGCGCACCACGCTCCGATACACCGGCGCGCACGCTCACACTTACAGCGCCGATCGTGATCGTGAGCGGCGGTGGCGTTGAAACGCCGTTGCTGCTGCAGCGCTCCGGCATGGGCGGTGGAGGCGTTGGCCGCTACCTGCGCCTGCACCCCACCACCGTCGCACTCGGCGTGTACGAACAGGACATTTACGCCTCGACTGGTATTCCGCTCAGCTCCATGTGCGACGAATTCATTGCGCGCGATGCGAACGGGTACGGATTCTGGCTCGAGTGTCCGCCAATGCATCCGGCAACGGCGGCGTTCGCGCTCTCTGGCTTTGGCGCGCCGCACGCCGCCATGATGCGCCGCCTGCCGCACATTGCACCGACGATTGCGCTGACGCGTGATGGCAGCGACATGAACCGCTCCAGCGGCAGCGTTCTGATCGACGCCAAAGGGCGTCCGCGAATTTCGTATGCGCTGAGCCCCGCCGATGCCGAAAACGTGAAAGCGTCGATCGAAGCCGCCGCACGTCTGCAGCTGGCGGCCGGCGCACGCGAAGTGCACACGCTGCACAGCACGCCGCTTGTGATCCGTCGCGAGTCTGATCTCGCCCAGATCAGGTCGCGGTCGGTCGATGCCAACCGCGTTTCAATGTTCAGCGCGCACGTCAATGGCACCGCACGTATCGGCACGGATCCTTCCACCAGCGGCGTGTCACCGACTGGCGAACGACATGGCGTGCGTGGCGTGTACGTCTTCGACGGCGCAATGCTGCCCACCGGTATCGGGGTCAATCCGCAGGCAACCATCATGGCCATGAGCACCGTGCTCACCGAACGCCTGCTCTCGCGCTGGCCTGCATGAGCGATACCAAACCGGTGGCGTACGTCACGCGAATGCACACCGATGCGGTTATGGCTGCCTTCGCAGTCCATTTCGACCTGATCCTGAACGCCGGCGACACACAGCGAAGCGCCGACGAACTGCTGCGCGGCATGCACTCGTGCGATGTGATGGTACCGATCGTAACCGACAGTTTCGACGATGCACTGCTGCGTCAGTTTCCGTTTCGCGCCGGACTGATTGCGAACGTCGGTGTCGGCACCAATCACATTGATCTCGCCGCCGCCGCGCGTGCCGGCATTGTTGTCACCAACACGCCCGATGTGCTCACGGACGACACCGCCGACATCGCAATCGCACTGATGCTGATGGCCACGCGCCGCCTGGGCGAAGCCGAGCGGCTGGTGCGTGATAACCGCTGGCACGGTCTGGCACCGACTCACCATCTGGGGCATGCGCTGCGCGGCCGGACGCTGGGCGTAATCGGCTACGGCCGCATCGGTCGCGCAGTGGCCGAACGCGCGCGGGCATTCGGACTCAAAGTGCAGTGGCTCGGCCGCGCCAGCGGCGCCGCGAAACCGGATCAAGAGATGGCGCCATCGCTTGACGCGCTGCTCGCATCCAGTGACATCATCTCGCTTCATGCACCGGCCACGCCGGCCACGACCCACCTGATGAACGCCGCTCGCATCGCGCAGATGCGGCCAGGCAGCATCCTTATCAACACTGCACGCGGCTCGCTGGTTGACGAGCAGGCGCTGGCCGCGGCGCTCCTCAGCGGACACCTCTTCGCTGCCGGACTCGACGTGCACGAACGTGAGCCGCAGATCACGCCGGCGCTGATGACACTCGAAAATGTTGTCCTGCTTCCTCACCTCGGCAGTGCGACGGTGGAAACGCGCACCGCCATGGGACTCCGCGCGCTCGATAACGCGCTGCAGTTTCTGTCAGGGCGTCCGCCGCAGGACCGCGTGATCTGACCGTCGCGGTGTCAGGGCCGGTCGTAACGCCGTAACTTTCGAGTTCTCGCTGCCCCGCGCCCTCGTCGACCGAATTCCCGTGACTGCAATCGCCACCTCCGCCTCGCTCGATCTGCTCAGTATCAACACCATCCGCGCCCTCGCAATGGACGCGGTGCAGAAGGCGGAATCGGGACACCCCGGCACACCCATGGCGCTTGCGCCGCTCGTGTACCGGATCTTCACCTCGCATCTGCGACACGATCCCGCCGCTCCACACTGGCCGGATCGCGATCGCTTTGTGTTGTCGGTGGGACATGCGTCGATGGTGCTGTACGGTGCCCTTCACATGAGTGGCTACGGACTCACGCTCGACGACATTCGCAACTTCCGTCAGTGGGGCTCAAAAACTCCGGGGCATCCCGAAGTCGGCCACACAGAAGGCGTCGAAACCACCACTGGCCCGCTTGGACAGGGCGTTGCGAACGCGGTTGGATTCGCGATGGCCGAGGCGCATCTGGCGGCGGTGACGAACACGGCGGAGCATGCGGTCGTCGATCACTACACCTATTTCATTGCCGGCGATGGCTGTCTCATGGAAGGCATCAGTCACGAGGCGTCGTCGCTGGCGGGTCACCAGAAGCTCGGCAAACTGATCGGCTTTTACGACGACAATCGCATCACGATCGATGGCAGCACCGATCTCGCGCTCAGCGATGATGCAGCGCAGCGATTCGCCGCGTACGGCTGGCAGGTGCTGCACATCTCCGACGTGAACGACCTGGCCGAGATCGATTCCGCCATCGCGCTGGCGAAGGGTGAGCACGGCCGTCCGACGATGATCATCACGCGCACCGTGATTGGTTTCGGCAGCCCCAATCGTGCCGGCACCAATAAGGCGCATGGCGAGCCGCTTGGCGTGGAAGAAGTCATCAGGTCGAAGGACGCACTTGGCTGGATCTCGCACGAGCCGTTCTTTGTGCCGGACGAAGCGCGCGCGCACTGGACGACGATGGTGGCCGAACGTGCGGTCACGCATGCCGAGTGGGAAACTCGATTCGCGGCGTTCAGTGCATCGAATGCTGCGGCGGCCGCGGAATTCACGCGCCGCATGAACGGCGACCTGCCGGCCAACTGGGAGGCGTCACTGCCGACGTTCACTGCGGAAACCGGCAACGTCGCCAGCCGCGCGTCGTCAGCAACGGTGCTGAACGCGATTGGCAATACGATTCCGGAATTCATCGGCGGTTCGGCCGATCTCACCGGCTCGAATCTCACGTTGCGCAAAGGCGACCAGACCTACAGCGCCACCAATCGTGCGGCACGCTACATCCACTACGGTGTGCGCGAGCACGGTATGGGTGCGGTGATGAACGGCCTCGCGCTGCACGGCGGAATTGTGCCGTACTCCGGCACCTTCCTTGTCTTCAGCGACTACATGCGTCCGGCGATCCGGCTCGCGGCGCTGATGAAGGTGCGCAGCATCTATGTCTTCACCCACGACTCCATCGGTCTTGGCGAAGATGGACCGACGCATCAGCCAATCGAGCATCTGTCCGCGCTTCGTGTGATTCCGAACCTGCTGGTGTTGCGTCCGGGCGACGCGACCGAGGTAGCGGAGTGCTGGCGGGTCGCGATCAACCACCGTACCGGCCCGAGCGCGATCGTGCTGTCGCGTCAGAAGCTGCCATTCCTGAACATCCCGGCCGCCACCGCCCGTGCCGGTGTGGAGCATGGCGGATACATCCTCGCCGATTCGCCCACTTCGCCGAAAATCGTGCTGATGGCGACCGGCAGCGAAGTCGGGCTGGCAATGAAAGTGCGTGATGTCCTGTCTGCGCGGGGTGTTCCAGCGCGCGTGGTGAGCATGCCGTCGATGGAGCTCTTCTATCAGTCGGATGCGGCGTACCGCGCTCAGGTGCTGCCGGCGTCGGTGCCGCGACTGGCAATCGAGGCGGCACATCCGATGTCGTGGTGGCATCTGATCGCCGGCAACGGCGATGTTGTCGGACTCGACCATTTCGG
>JANMWU010000573.1:0-3489 GCA_031380785.1 Gemmatimonadaceae bacterium | reverse complement strand
TCCGCGCTGTCGGCCACCAGCCGCACATCCTGATTCAGGCAGTGCGCATCCACCCGACCGCCGAAGAACACATTGCGTGGCCCGTTCACCGATGACGTCGTGGTTGTCATGCGCGACGAATCGCTGCCGCCACGCAATTCGATATTGCAGCGACCACCCGGCGCCTGCGCGCGCAGGTTCGCAGCGCTCAGAATGCCGAAGGCACCGACCGCGCCAACGCGCCGCCATGTCACTGTTTCACCTTCGGCTTACTTCGTATTGTCGTGTCACGCGCTCGCGGCGGCGTCACCACGCGCGGTGGCTGCTCCGGCAGTCCTGCTGACGGTGCGACGACTGGTGCAGGCGGAGTCTGTGCATCGGTGCGGAAGACCGGCGCGGCTCCCTTCGCCGCCGGCAGAATGACACTGGCCCCGGTGGCTCGCGACAGCCTGCGAACTTTCACGTTGAGCATCTGCGGGTCGCTTTCGAAGCCGATGCCCTCGAGCTGCCGCACGCCATCCACCAGCACAAACGGGCTGTCGGACACGATGAGATTCCGGAACTGCTCGAAGCGCACCATCGGCGACGTGAGTTTCTTGCCGTCGGTTCCGATGATCACCACGTTGCCACGCGCTTCCATCACATTCGCGCGCGTGTTGTAGGTTCCGCGCTTTGATGTCAGTACGCCGTCGTGCGCGCCCTGCTGATTGAAGAAGTTCGTCTTCACCACGCGCAACTCCGCGCGCGTGTTTTCATCGAAAAAATAGCCCGTATCGGCCATCAGCTCCGCGCGCTGCACGCCTCGATCGGTCAGCACCATTCGCAGGCCCCAGATCACCTGGTCGGCTGAGTCAGCGGTGGTGATAATTTTTTGCACTGCGGCCGTGCCGTCCTTGCGACAGGCTGCCATGGCCGATGCGCATCCAAGGACAAGCAGAATGGTTTTCCGCATCAGGCAACTCCCGCGCGCAGCAGATCGTGCAGATGCACAATGCCGACCAGCCGGTCGTCAGCATTCAGCACCGGCATGGCCATCACGCCGAATCGCTCCATGCGGAACACAACGGCGCTCGCG
Source organism: Gemmatimonadaceae bacterium (assembly GCA_031380785.1). Lineage (GTDB taxonomy): Bacteria > Gemmatimonadota > Gemmatimonadetes > Gemmatimonadales > Gemmatimonadaceae > JACMLX01. The sequence goes on along the minus strand of JANMWU010000573.1, from coordinate 2,435 downwards.
AGTTCGTCGGCGCGCGCGAGCCGTGGTGTGCGCGTCATGACATCCGCAACCGGCGCCGAAAACGGATCAGGATTGCGCTCCAGCAGGCGCGCCAGATCTCCGGCCGTTACGACGCCGCTCACCACGCCATCGCCGGTGCTCAGCACCACCAACCCCCGGCGTTCCGCCAACGGCACAATTGCTTCTCGCATGGTGGCTGTTACCGGCAACACCGGCAAGTGTTCGTTTTCCATCACTGCCGACACCGTCATGAGCAGCTTGCGGCCCAGCGAACCGCCCGGATGCAACCGCGCGAAATCCTCGCGCCGGAATCCCTTGTGTTCCAGCAGCGCGACGGCCAGTGCGTCACCCACGGCCAGCGCTGCAGTGGTACTTGTGGTCGGTGCGAGATCGTGTGGACACGCTTCTTCCGTCACGCCGGCATCGAGCGCGGCGTCGGCGGCGCGGCCGAGCGTCGAACGGACGTCGCCCGTGATGGCGATCACTCCGACGCCGAGTCGCTTGAGCTCCTGCAGCAACGGCATCATCTCCTCTGTTTCGCCGCTCTTCGACAGGAGTATCGCGATGTCATCGGGTCCGACAATGCCCAGATCACCGTGCACACTCTCAACCGGATGAAGAAACGTGGCCGGCGTGCCAGTCGACGTCAGTGTGGCGGCAATCTTCCGGCCAATGAGCCCCGATTTGCCGACGCCGGCAACGATCACGCGACCGCGCGACTTCGCGATGAGCAGCACGGCGCGCGCGAACGATGCGTCGAGCCGCGATTCAAGCGCAGCGATTGCCTCGCGTTCCATTCGCAGCACCCGCACGCCGCTCCTCACCAGTTCGGCCTCAGTCACGCAATCTGCGCCGGTTCGCGCGCGCTTTCCGCCACGTATTCGGCCACCAGCGTGTTCCACTCGCCGCGCGCCAGCAGCAGCATCTCAACGAATTCACGCGCTGCCCCACGACCGCCAGGCCGCGACAGCACCACATTCGCCACCGCCTTCACTTCCGCGACGGCGTTCTGCGGTGCAACGGCCAGCGCCACCTGCTGCATCACGGCGATGTCGGCCAGATCATCACCCATGAACGCAATCTGATCGAAGCCAACACCCATCTGCCGGCTCAGGTCGCGCAGCGTAGGAACCTTGCGCAGCCCTTTGCCTTGCCTCACATGCACCACGCCGAGTTCCTTGGCGCGCAATGATGTCGCCGGCGACTGACGGGCGGAGATGAATGCGACGCCGATGTTCGCACGCCGCAGCATCACAATTCCAAGTCCATCCTGGATATCGAAGCGCTTCAATTCAATGCGCTCTTCCGTCACCGTGACATCGGCGGAATCGCCGATGTACACACCGTTGTCGGTGAGTGTGCCGTCGACATCGAAGGCAACCAGCGAGATGCGGCGTGCGATCATCGGATCGATCATGCGCGCACCTGAGCCCAGAGATCCACCGCTCGATCGATGAGCGCGGGAAACTTGTCGAGATACACCATGTTCGGTCCGTCGCTTGGTGCGTGATCCGGATCGGGATGGGTTTCGATGAACAATCCCTGCGCACCGGCGGCGAGCGCCGCGAACATCAATGGGGGAATGAACTCACGCAGACCGCCGCTGGCGCCGGCATCGCCGCGCCCCGGTTGCTGAACGCTGTGCGTCGCATCGTAGATCACGGGACAGCGCGCCGCGTCGCGCATGCGTGAAAAATTCCGCATGTCGACCACCAGATCACCGTAGCCGAAAAACGTGCCGCGCTCCGTGACGGCCAGCGGCGTTGCGTCACCTGCAGGCGCCGCTCGGCGAACTTTCGACGTTGCGCCCTTCATTCCTTCGGGCTGCAACCACAGCCCTTTCTTGATGTTGACCGGCTTGCCAGTGCGACCCGCCGCTTCAAGCAGATCGGTCTGTCGACAGAGAAAGGCCGGGATCTGCAGCACGTCGCAGACTTCTGCCGCAATCGCGCACTGCTCCGGCAGATGCACGTCGGTGACCACCGGCAGTCCGGTTTCCCGCTTGACGGTGGCCAGCGCTTCGAGCCCTCGTTCCAGTCCAAGCCCACGCGTCGCCCCCTGATTCGAGCGATTCGCCTTGTCGAAGCTCGCCTTGAACACCACTCCGCCCGGCACGCGTTCGGCAACACGCGCCAGCACTTCGGCCACGCGCAGGTTGAGCGCGTCGTCTTCGGCCTGACACGGACCGGCGATGAGAAACAGCTGGTCGGACGGAAACATCATCGAGTCGTGCATCGGGTTCAGTTGCCGGACATCGCCTGCGACGCTTCGCCGCTATCGACGCTGCGCGCACCTTGTTCGCGCACCGCGGCGCCTACAAAGCCGGCGAAGAGCGCGTGCGGGCGCGTGGGACGGGACTGCAGTTCAGGATGGAACTGGCAGCCGACGAACCACGGATGATCGGCCAGCTCCACGATTTCGACCAGCGATCCGTC
>JANMWU010000011.1:0-3213 GCA_031380785.1 Gemmatimonadaceae bacterium | reverse complement strand
TCGGCGTTCGAGGCGGCATTCATGAGCGCGGCCCACGGTGACGACGTCGTCGCCGACACGCTCGAACGGCTCACCGATGCAATTCGCGCTGCGAAAGCATAGGCGCTTGGCGCGTGTGGCGTTGCTGGGCGTCACGGTCAGTGTCGTTGCGCGCCCTGTATCAGCGCAGGAGCGTCAGGACAGCATCGTCGAATCTTCGCGCACGGCGCTACGATTGGGCGACAAGACAATTCGCGTGCTGCTCGGCCGGACCGCAGCGCCCGGAGCCACGGCGCGTGAAGCCTCATTCGGCAATGCCACCTGGAACGGCCGACGCTTTCGCGGTACGATCGATTTCGTATCGGATGGCGACGGAGTCGCGGTCGTCAATCGCGTCGACCTCGAGGACTATCTGCGCGGTGTGCTGCCGGGCGAAATCGGCTCGCGTGATTCGCGGGATCGGGCGGCGCTTCAGGCACAGGCTGTCGCGGCGCGCACCTACGCCGCCGCTCGCATGGGCGAGCGACGCACTGCGTACGATGTGACCTCCACTGTGAGCGACCAGGTGTATGGCGGTGTGGGCGTCGAGCGTCCGGAGACTGACGACGCGGTGCGCGCGACACGCGGCCTGGTGCTGACGTGGGGCGATCGCATCGTCAGCGCACCGTATCACTCGCACGGCGGCCTCATGACGGCCTCGCCAGAGGAGGTCTTCTGGCGCAGCAGTGGCGAACCGTGGCTTCGCCCGGTTGACGATCATTCACCGGACGGCGGCTGCTATTGCGACGCGAGCCTGATGCGCGCCTGGGAGCGACGGTTCACGACCGATGAGCTGCGCGGACTGCTGACGCAGTACGGCCGCGACGCCGGTATGACGCTGGGCGGCGACGTGCGCGGCCTGCGCATCGTCTCGCGCGGGCCATCGGGGAGGGTGACGGTGCTCGAAGTCGAGACCAGCGCGGGGCGGGCGTCGATTCGCGGGAACGACATCCGCTTTGTGCTGCGAACGGCCGGCGCGATTCTGCCCAGTACCAGCTTTGCGCTGGAGATGATCGGTGGCGTCGCGGTCGTGCGCGGGATGGGAAACGGGCACGGTGTCGGCATGTCGCAATGGGGGGCGATCGGACGCGCGCGGGCGGGGCAGGATGCCCGCGCGATACTCGCGGCGTATTATCCGGGAACGCGATTGTCGCCGCTCCAGTAGTGGACTCCGCGCTGCAGGCGCAGGAACGCGCACCCGACGGGTGGCGTCACGGTTCTCCGACAGACCTTCGGAATGTCCAAGCCAGCTCTCAGAATCGGCGTGATCGGCGCCGGCGCCATCGCACAACTCGCGCACCTGCCCGTGCTCTCAAAGATGCGCGGCGTGCAGTTATTGGCACTCTGCGACAACGACAGTGCCAAGGTCCGGGCGCTGGCCGAGCGCTTCAGTATCCCCGACACCTTCACTGACATCGAAGAGCTGCTCGAGTTCGAGGACATAGACGCGGTCCTGATCTCGACGCCGAACCATCTGCACGAACCGCACGTGCTGAGCGCGCTCAAGAGCAAGCGGCATGTATTGTGTGAGCGGCCGCTGGCGCTCAGCACGAAAGGTGTGGAACGCATTCTGGCGGCGGCCGAGCAGTACCAGATGAAGGTGCTGGTCGGCCACAACCATCGCTTTCGCACCGAGGTACAGAACCTCGAGAGTTTCATTCACGGCGGCGAACTCGGTCGATTGATTGGCATTCGCGCCGGTGCCTATAAGACGCGGCGCGGTGATGCGGGCTGGCGTTCGCGTCGCGCGGAATCCGGCGGCGGAATCTTTCTCGATCAGGGCGTGCCGCTGCTCGATCTGGCCTGCTGGCTGGCCGACTTCCCGGAGCCTGTGCGCGTGACGGCGAGCATGGAGCGTGGCAGTGGCGTGCGGTCGGTTGAGGACGCGATGTATGTGCATGTGCAGTACGCTTCCGGCCTCAGTGTCGCGATCGATACGGCGTGGGGCTACGTCGGCGAAGAAGACCGCTGGTGGTTCGAGGTTCTGGCGAGCAAAGGCACCGCGCGACTGGCGCCGCTGCGCGTGGTGAAGGAGCTGAACGGTCGTGCGGTGGATGTGTCGCCGGTTGGCGCCGCACAGCGTGACAGTGCGTTCATCCAGAGCTATCGCGCTGAGCTGGCGCACTTTGCGGCCGTGCTGCACGGCGATGTCGCGTATGAGCCGCCGGTCGATCAGATCGTGGTGCAGCGTTTGGTCGAAGCGATTTATCGGAGCGCGGAAGAGGGGAAGGAAGTCCGCCTGTGATGCGCCAGTGGTTGCGCAGGTCGTGCTGCGTGCTGACGCTGATGATCGGTATCGTCGGCGCGCTGAGTGCGCAGCGCCCCATCGAGTGGTCGCGGCGTCCGGTGTTGTTGATGACGATGGGGCAGGGCGACGAAGTGTTCGAGAAATTCGGCCACAACGCGATCATCGTCTGGGACGACGAGGCCGGCATGCCGCTGGTGTACAACTGGGGCCTGTTCGATTTCCGCCAGCCGAACTTCATGGGACGATTCCTGAGCGGCGACACGAAATACTGGATGGCGCCGGCGACCTGGGATCAGGCGCTGAATCAGTATCAGCGGCTGAATCGAACGATGACCGTACAGGAGTTGCAGGTCACGCCGTCGCAGAAGGCGCGCCTGGTCGCGATGTTGCGCGACAACGCGCGCGAAGAGAACAAGTATTATCGCTACGACTACTATCGCGACAATTGCAGCACGCGCGCGCGTGACGCGATCGACGCGGTCACGAATGGTGCACTGAAGCGCGCGATGCAGTCGCAGCCGGGCAAAGGGAGCTATCGCTGGCACACGCGCCGGCTGCTCGCCTATAGCGATCCGCTCTACATCGGCGCAGAGCTGGTACTCGGCGTGGATTCCGATCCTACGCTCAGCCAATGGGAGGAAGCGTTCCTGCCGCAGTCCCTGTCTGAATCGCTGATGAGTATTCGTCTGCCTGCGGCGGAGGGAATGCCCGAGCGAAGGCTGGTTATGCCGATCGACACGGTGTTTCGCGCAGAGCGTGAAGCCGAACCGCGCGACGTCTCACTCAAGGTCTCACTGTCGCTCGTTGTAGGGCTGGTGCTCGCGGCATTGATCGTCCTGATCGCGCGCACTGGCCGTATCGGTGCGGGGATTGCGATCGGTGCCTGGAGTCTGAAATCAGCGTTGCTTGGCTGCGTGCTGTTGTACATGTGGCTCGCAACGAAGCAC
>JANMWU010000545.1:0-17299 GCA_031380785.1 Gemmatimonadaceae bacterium | reverse complement strand
AGTTCCGTCGCGACGTCCCAATGCGGCCGCACTGCCGCGTCGACGCGCGGCTCGCCCCACGCGCGAACAAACGCGTTGTGCGTCTCGTCGCCGGCCGGAACTTCGTCGCGCGTGATATTTGGCAGCTCGAGCATCAGCTCTAGCACGCGACGTTCAGTCGTCGCCAGCTCAGTTTCGAAGCGTGTAATTTCCGCTCCCACGTTGCGGCTTTCAGCAACCAGTGCCGTGGTGTTTTCGCCGGCGCGCTTTTTCTGTGCCACACTTTGGGTGATCGCGTTACGGCGCGCCTTGCGATCCTCGACTGACTGGATCAGCGCACGACGCTCCTTCTCGAGTCCGTCGAGGCGATCAAGCACCGGGCCCAGCGTATCGAGCTGGCCGCGTCGCTCAAACCCGTCGCGCAACACCTGCATCTGCTCGCGAACGAGCTTGAGATCATGCATCGATCAGAATGTCGGTATCCCGGTCGCGAACGACCGAAAATTGCAGCTCGGCTGAATGGTCGAGCGAACGAGCAACTCGCGCGTAACCGGATTGATGCTGTCCACGATGAATTTCGCGTACAGAAGTGTGCCGCCAGTCGATCGCGTCTGCAGTGCGCAGAAGCTCGAGGTGCTGCGCACGAAGACTGTCTGCCCTTTCGTCACGACAATCGCTGTATCGAGCGTGTAGCCGGTGTCCGGCGCGCGGTCGACGGTGGAGTACACCGCGCTGCTTGCCTGCAGGCCAACCAGCTGTGGCGCTACCGACGTGCCCGGCGGAGGCTTCGCGATCGTCCTCGCCGGATACACGAGGACCTTACCAGCGGCGTCGATATCGAAGCCGAGATCGAATTGCGTGCCGACCGAGTCGAGCCGGTATCGAATGAATTCGCCAATCCGCCAAAGGGCACGAGCGGACGACGGTGTGCGCGTCAGTGCGCTGATCGCGAAGCTGTCGGTAACTGTCTGATACGGCGCCTTGACGGCGAACGGGTCTCCGCAGGCGGCAGCGGCAGTGGCGCAGATGCTCAGCGCCAGAAAGTACGTCGCGCGGAAGAGCCGGGGCATGCAGCGATGGTTGCGGGGTGACACGACAGAGTGCGACGGATAGAATACCGGACTCGGCGAAGCTCTTCAAGCGATTGTGGCGCCGACAGTTGGGACATTTCCCCTCTCCTACACCGCCCCCATGGCAAGTATCCGCGATCTGGTCGACGCCGTCCGGCGCCGTGACGGCGTCGAGGCCGCGATTGTGCTCGGCCGTGACGGGCTCCTCGTCGACGGCGACACGGTGTCATACCTGGACGGGGAACAGGTCGCAGCCCACTCGCCGGCGGTTTTCAGCGCCGCCGATGCACTGGGAAAGGCGGCGCGGGCAGGGCAGCTCCAGACCGCGGTGCTGGAGTTTCCGGGCACGATTGCGATCATCTCGGCGATGAGCGAGGATGCATTGCTGGTCGTCCTCGCAAGGCCGACGGCAGCGCTTCCGCCGCTGCTCGGCGAACTGCGCCGGCTGCGCCAGCACATTGCTTCGCTGGCCTGATACCTCGGGGCCAGCGGGAGCGTCTCTGCGGCAACGGCCCACCCTCAATTTGCCATGTCTCTCTGGACCGTGATTCTTGCGGGTGGTGTCGGGTCGCGCTTCTGGCCGATCAGCACACCTGCGCTGCCCAAACAGCTGCTGCCGCTTGCAACGGGGCAGCCAATGTTGCGCGACGCGGTGGACCGCCTTCTGCCGCTGGTTCCTGGCGAGCGGATGCTCATTCTGACGAATGCGCTGCTCGAGCCGGCGATCGCGAAGATGCTGCCCGAAGTGCCGGCCGCGAATATCGTCTGCGAGCCACGGCCCGCCGGTACCGCCGCCGCTCTGGCGTGGGCCGCTCGCATGATTGAGGCGCACGATCCCGCCGCGATTATGCTGTCGGTGCATGCCGATTGGGCGATCGGTGATCCGGAAGGCTTTCGCAATGCGCTGCTGCGCGCTGCGCACGTTGCCGAGGCGAATGACGCGCTGGTGACGGTTGGTGTGACGCCGACGCGACCGGATCCGGGCTTCGGCTACATCGAGCCCGGTGAACGCATGGGCAACGATGCGTTTCGCGTGGCGCATTTTCTTGAGAAGCCGGATCGCGCCCGCGCGCGTGAGCTGATCGCGGCCGGCTGTCTGTGGAACTCGGGCATCTTCGTCTGGCGGGCGTCGCGTTTTCTGGCGGAAGTCGAAGCGCACTGTCCCGAAGTGTCACGTGCCAGCGGCGAGACCACGCTGGACGGTTTCTTCGGCGCGGTGAAATCAATCAGCGTCGATGTTGGAGTGCTCGAGCGCAGTGAGCGCGTGTGCGTGGTGCCAGGGGCGTTCGGCTGGGACGATGTCGGCACGTGGGCAGCGTTGCGCCGCGTGAGGCCAGGTGATGAATCAGGCAACGCGATGCACGGAGACGTGACCGCCGTGATGTCGACCGGCAACGTTGCTCACGCCGAAGGGCCCAGCGTCGTGTTATATGGCGTGTCCGATCTGGTGGTGGTCGCGATTGACGGGCTCACTGTCGTCACCACACAGGAGCACGCAGCCGATCTGAAGACGCTGATCGATGCGTTGCCGGTGCGGCTCAGGGATCGCGGGTGACGTCAGTGGTTCTGCTCGATCATCCGCGCGGCGACTCCGACGCGGATGCGCTGGCGCCGATCACGACGGCGCGCCCACTGGCGGAGGTGCGAGTCGGCGCGCGGCTCGTCCGCGAGCGCTGGGCGAGCGCGCTTGGCGCTGAAATCACCGGCGTTATTGCCGCAACGCGGTTGACGGGATTCGACGAGCCCGGATCGGCAAGAGTCCTGCACGACGACGACATGCTCGACAGCGGCACCATCGTCGCCAGCAGCGCGTTCGCGCCGTCGCTCAATGCTGTCGAAGGCGCCGGTGTCGATTGCTGGACCTTCGAGTCGCAGCCGGTTGCGGCACGACTGGCGCGCCCTCGCATGGTGCGCGACGTGCGCGCGGACGGTCTCGGCGCCGGAACGACATCAGCGCCACTCGACGGCTGGCATCTCCGTTACCCGTGGGACGTGATCGGCCACCTGCCGGCGATGCTGGCGGCCGACGCGCTGGTGCTGGCGCGCGCCACACTGCCGCCTGACGCGCTCAGCGACGACGTGCGCGTGCTCGGGACGTTTCCGGTGCGCATTGCCGCCTCGGCCGTGATCGAGCCGTTCGTGCTGCTGGACGCGACCCATGGTGCGATCGTGATCGAGGAGCACGCGACGGTGCGCAGCTTCTCGCGCCTCACCGGTCCCTTCGTGCTCGGTCCGCATTCACAATGGATGACGGGCAGCGGACACACCGTCTCCATCGGCGACCACTGCAAGGTGAGCGGCGAAATGTCCACCACTATTTTGTGTGGGCATGCGAATAAAGGGCACGACGGGTTTGTGGGTCACAGCTATCTCGGGCGCTGGACGAATCTGGGCGCCGGAACGGTCACGTCGAATCTGAAGAACACCTACGGCACGGTCTCTTTCGCCGGCGCGGACACGGGCCTGCAGTTCCTCGGCTCGCTGCTCGGGGATCACGCGAAGACGGGCATTCTCACGCGGCTCACGACTGGGAGCAGCATCGGTGCCGGCGCGAATGTCATCAGCGATGACGTTGTGCCGAACGTGGTGCCATCGTTTGCATGGGGCTCGCGCGGCGATCGCTATGAACGTGCGCGCTTCGTCCAGACCGCCGAGCGTGTGATGATGCGCCGCAAAGTGACGCTGACGAAATCGATGCGTGACTGTCTCGCGTTGGTGTACGATTGGAGCACGCCGACAGTGCGCTGACGGCGGGTGTCTGAACGAATAACGGGGCGGTGCATCAGCTGATGCACCGCCCCGCGTTCACATCGTGCCGATGCGCCTAGTACATCCCGCCCATGCCACCACCGCCATGTCCGCCACCGGACGGAGCCGGTGAGTGTTCCTTCTTCTCGACGATCAACGCTTCGGTCGTGAGCAGAAGGCCCGAGATCGAGGCTGCATTCTGCAGCGCGGTCCGGGTGACCTTGGTCGGATCGATGACACCGGCCTGCACCAGATCTTCGTACGTATCCGTGAGTGCGTTGTAGCCGAACGTGTTTGACTCCGCAGCCTTCACCTTCTCGACCACGATGGAGCCTTCGCCGCCCGCATTCTGAACGATCATGCGGATCGGCTCTTCGATGGCGCGACGGATGATCGCGACGCCGATGTTTTCCTCGGGATCATCGAACTTCAGGTTCACCAGCGCGCGCTGGGCACGAATGAACGCGACACCGCCGCCCGGGACGATACCCTCTTCAACGGCGGCACGCGTGGCGTGCAGCGCGTCTTCGACGCGAGCCTTCTTTTCCTTCATTTCGGCTTCGGTTGCGGCGCCGACATTCACGACGGCCACACCACCGGACAGCTTCGCCAGACGCTCCTGGAGCTTTTCCTTGTCGTAGTCCGACGTGCTCTTCTCGATCGCTGCGCGGATTTCCTTCTCGCGACCCTTGATCTGGTCGTGATCGCCGGCGCCGTCGATGATCGTGGTATTGTCCTTGTCCACGACGATACGCTTGGCGCGGCCAAGATCGGCCACCGTTGCGTTCTCGAGCTTGAAGCCCACTTCATCGCTGATGACGTTGCCGGCGGTGAGCACGGCGATGTCCTGCAGCATGGCCTTGCGACGATCACCGAAGCCCGGCGCCTTGACGGCGGCGATCTTCAGCGTGCCACGCAGCTTGTTCACAACCAGCGTTGCCAGAGCTTCGCCTTCGATGTCCTCGGCGATGATCATGAGCGGCTTGCCCATCTGGGCCACCTTCTCGAGGATCGGGAGGAGTTCCTTCATCACGCTGATCTTCTTGTCGTGGATCAGGATGAAGGCGTCTTCGAGAACGGCTTCCATCTTTTCCGGGTCAGTCACGAAGTACGGCGAGACGTAGCCGCGATCGAACTGCATGCCTTCAACAGTCTCCAGCGTGGTCTCAAGGCCCTTCGCCTCTTCAACCGTGATGACGCCGTCCTTGCCGACGGCCTTCATCGCCTTCGCGATCAGGGCGCCGATTTCCTTGTCGTTGTTGGCGGAGATCGAGGCAACCTGCTCGATTTCCTTCTCGCCGCTGGTCGGCACCGAGATGCGCTTGAGCTCCTCAACGACGGCGGTGACGGCGCGATCGATGCCGCGCTTGAGAGCCATCGGGTTCACGCCGGCCGTCACGTTCTTCAGGCCTTCGCGAAAGATCGCCTGCGCCAGCACGGTGGCCGTGGTGGTGCCGTCGCCAGCGTTGTCGCTGGTCTTGGTCGCGACTTCCTTCACCATCTGCGCGCCCATGTTCTCGATCGGATCCGAGAGCTCGATTTCCTTCGCAACCGTAACGCCGTCTTTGGTCACGGTCGGTGCGCCGAACTTCTTGTCGATGACGACATTCCGCCCCTTCGGGCCGAGCGTCACCTTCACAGCGTCAGCCAGCTGATCGACGCCGCGCTTGAGCGCTGCGCGTGCGTCAACGTTGAAATGCAGTTCCTTGGCAGCCATCAGTTATTCCTCGAAAGTTTTCAGGCGAGGACCGCGAGTACATCCGACTCGCGGAGAATGAGCACGTTCTCGCCCTCGATCGTGACTTCGGTGCCGCTGTATTTGCCGTACAACACGCGGTCGCCGACCTTCACCGACATCGGGGCCAGCTTGCCGTCTTCATACTTGCCCGGGCCGACAGCCACGATCTCGCCCTGCTGCGGCTTTTCCTTCGCGGTATCCGGGATGTACAGCCCGCCGCGCATCTGCTCCGCTTCTTCGAGCGGCTTCACGACAACGCGATCGGCCAACGGGGTCACCTTGGCGCCAATGGCACTCTTGGTGGTCATCGTCCTTCCTCCAGACCTGACGTGTGACAATTGTGAGCGCGCGGATTTTCAGACGCGCGCATGGTTGTTAGCAGTCGACCGCGTTGACTGCCAACGCGAGTAACCTAGTCAACGCGGCAGGCCAGTCAAGCATCAACGTGATCTGACGCAACGTGATCGACAGTCACAGGTAAGTCTTTGTCACTTAACGACTTGACATGGTTCTTGTGATCCGGTCTCTGACCCCTGATTCCGGCTCAGCCTGCCAACTCGGCGGACAACAGGGCGTGCGCCATCTGCAGCCCACGCAGGGTCAGATCGGCGTCCACCACTGCCAGAGTCGGGCAAAAGGGGGCCAGCATCGCGGCCAGCCCGCCGGTACCAATCACCAGCGGATCGCGCCCCGTCGGCCACTCGGCACGGATGCGCGCGACGATACCGGTGATCGCGTCGACCGCGCCGTACACGACACCGGAGCGGATGCACTCTTCGGTGCGACGGCCGATCACGCGCAACGGCGCGCGCAACTCCGTCGCCGGCAGCTTCGATGTGCGACGCGTGAGTGTGTCGAGCGATGTCAGCACGCCCGGCGCGATTACGCCGCCGAGGAAGACCGCATCCTGCGTGATGCAGTCGTAGGTAGTGGCCGTGCCAAGATCGACCACGATGCAGTCACGCCGGTAGATGCGACTCGCGGCAAGGGTGTTGATGATGCGATCGGCACCGACGGTCTGTGGCTCGTCGACATCGAGTGTGATCGGGAGCGCGCTGCTGCCATCGATCACCACCGCGTCGACAGCGAACGCGAGCCGGATGCCCTCTGCCAGCGGCGCCGTTACCCACGGTACCACAGAACCAATCGCCGCTCCGTGGATCACGTCATACGGCACCTCGTCCAGGTCGAGCAGAGAGCGCAGGAGCAGCGCAAACTCGTGCGGTGTGCGAGCGCTGCTGGTGATGACGCGCCAGTGTGACACGATCCGGCTTGGATCGGCGAGCCCGATGGTCGTTTCTGTGTTACCAACGTCGCAGACAAGCAGCATCCGGTTACTCCGCTGAAGGCGAATGAAACACGAGCGAGCCGGAGACGGCGACGCTGACACCAGTCGACGTTGCAATGCGCAAACCGCCGCGTGGAGTCAGGCCGAGAACTGTGCCGGCGACCGGTGCGTCGACCGCGCGGCCGATGGCGAGATCACGGGCGGCATATCGCGACAATTCGTCAGCGCTCAACTCACCGGCACATTCGGCAGCACGCAACGCACTGTTGATTGCAGCCACCAGTACGTCGGCGCGGCGCGCGTGCAACGCAAGACCGGCATTTCGTGGTTCGGCGTGCGAAGCGCGCACGTTGATTCCGATGCCCACGACAATCCATTCCAGCAGATCCCCGCGCCAGCGGGCTTCGGTAAGAATGCCCGCGAGTTTGCAATCGTCGAGAACGAGATCGTTCGGCCACTTGAGGCGGATGGCAGCACCGGCAAACGCGTCAAGTGACTGCGCGAGTTCGAGACCCGTTCGCAGCGACAGCACTCCTGACGGAGTGGCCGCGTGATTGCGCAGCAAGACACTCACCCAGACGCCGGCGCCGCGCACTGACGTCCAGAACTTGCCTGAACGCCCGCGGCCAGCGCCCTGCTCTTCCGCCACGACCGTCGTACCGTGCGGCGCGCCTTCGGCCGCAAGCTGGTGGGCAATGTCCATCGTACTCTCGCAGCGATCAACCGCCAGCAGCTGCGGCGCGCCCGAACGACGCTGGAGCTCTTCGCACGGCGTTTCGTCGTACTGCGACAACACCGTGCCGGTTGACATCAGCCCTGATGCCGCGCGTACACCAGCGCCAGCACTGCAAGGCCAAGCACCCATCGATAGGCCGCGAAAATACCGAAGCTCCGCGTCGAGACGTAGCGCAGCAAGACGGAAATCGCGAGCCAGCCGCTGATGGCCGAGGCCAGAATACCAACGATGATCGGCATCGTGATGCCTTCGCGCAGCGCCTGCGGCACTTTGAGAACAGCTGCAGCAGCGGTGATCGGCATCGACATCAGGAAGCTGAATGTCGCAGCGCTGGTGCGATCGAAACCGAGCGCGCGACCGGCCGTCATCGTCGAGCCGGAACGCGACACACCGGGAATGAGCGCAAACACCTGCGCGATACCGATCAGCAGCGCATCAGTCCATCGCATTGCGTTCAGCGGTCGATCCTGCTTTGCAAACTTGTCGGCGGCCCAGAGCAAGGTGCCCATCACAATCAGCATCGCAGCCGTGAGCGCCGGGGCGCGAAATACACTCTCGGCGTACTTCTCGAGCAGCAGGCCTCCGATGGCACCTGGGATGGTGGCAATCACGATGTAGACGGCGCGCCACTGCTCATCGCCGCTGATACGCTGCGTGCGGAGAATGTCGAAACTGGCCTTGGTCAGGTTGATCCACTCCTGTCGGAAGTACCACAGCACGGCGACCAGCGTGCCGAGATGCAGCGCGACATCGAAGGCAAGGCCAGGATCGGCCCAGCCGAAGACATACGGCACGAGACTGAGATGCGCGGAGGAGCTGATCGGCAGGAATTCGGCGAGCCCCTGGACGATGCCGAGGACGAGCGCGTGGAAGACGTTCATGGGGCGGGGCGAAGGGCTCGGATTGCCACGGCGGACGCCGCGGACGAGGAAATTATGTCGGCTGGAACCGTGCGGCCGCCTGACTTGCCAGCGCGCGGGTGCGCCGGCGTGACGCAGCAACGGCGAGCGCATCTTCGTACACGGACTCGTACTGGCCGATGACGCGTGCCTCGCTGAACCTCTGGCGCGCATCGGCCGCCGCCGCCACGCTCATGCGCGCCCATCGCGTCTCGTCGCCGAGGATCGCAATGGCCGCCTCCGCCATAGCGCCCACATCGCCGACGGGCCGCAGTGCGCCCGTGATGCCTTCCCTGATCACTTCGGGAATGCCGCCGGCATTCGATGCCACGACGGGCACGCCGCAGGCCAGTGCCTCAAGCGCGGAGAGCCCGAACGATTCGTTGGCCGAGGGCAAGAGAAAGAGATCGGCGCCTGACAGCAGTGGCGCGACGTTGTCGATTCGGCCGAGGAACTGCACGCGGTCGGCGACGCCCAGAACGCGCGCCTCCTCCTGCGCGATGCCGCGATCGGGACCGTCACCGACCATCACCAGCGTTGCCGGCAGCGCCGCCGACACTTTCGCAAAGATACGAATCACATCCACGGTGCGCTTCACCGCGCGAAAGTTGCTGACATGCATCAACACCTTGCCCGGTGCGGCCACCATGCCGGCCAGTGCGCCGGGATAGCGACTGCGGGCATACACCTCGGGATCGATGAAGTTGTGAATAACGTCCACAGCGCATCCGGTACAACCGAACGCATTCACCGTTTCGCGCTGCAGATGTTCCGACACAGCTGTGATCCGATCCGATTTCTCGATCGAAAACTTCGTGATCGCCCAGTACGAGGGATCCTGGCCAACGATGGTGATGTCGGTGCCGTGGAGTGTGGTGACCACCGCCACGTCATCGCCGGTTTCGCGCAGCATTTCGCGCGCAATCCAGGCGCTGGTGGCGTGTGGAATTGCATAGTGACAGTGCAGCACGTCGAGCTTCGCACTGCGCGTGACTTCATGCATGCGCACCGCGAGCGCCAGATCGTACGGCGGGTACTCGAAAAGCGGATACCGGCCGACGTCAACCTCATGGAAAAAGACGCGCGGAAGAAAGGCCGGAAGGCGAAACGGTTGCGCGTAGGTGATGAAGTGGATCTCGTGACCGCGCGCCGCGAGCGCGATGCCGAGTTCCGTCGCCATCGCGCCCGAGCCGCCGTACGTGGGATAGCAGGTGATGCCGATCTTCACATGTGCTCCGTCAGAGAGACCGCGTCAAGCCATTCCTGCGCCCGTCGCAGCGCATCCGTCGCGTCGGGATTGATCGCAGTGACGCGCGTGGCAGGAAGTTGATGTCTGAACCAGGTGCGCTGGCGCTTGGCGTACTGGCGCGTGTCGATGATGATTCGCTCCACCGCAGCAGCGCGCGACGTGTCGCCGGACAGCGCGGAGCGCAGCATGGCGTAACCACACGCATTCCAGGCCGGCGCATCGGCCGGAACTTCACGCGACAGCAGCGCGACTTCGTTTTCCCAGCCCGCGGCCAGCATGCCGTGCACACGCGTCGCGATGCGATCGCGCAGTGCCGAGCCCGGATCGACGAGCAGGTAGTGCGCGCGAACCTCAGCCGGCCGGGCGCGCTCGGTGAGCCACGCGCTCAGTGGTCGGCCGGTCAGTTCGTACGTCTCGAGAGCGCGCAGGAGTTGCGTGCGGCCGAGTTCTGCGCGCGACGGATCAACCGCGCGACAGCGGTCGCGGAGTGACTCGGTGGAATCGGTTTCGAGTGCAGCCAGCACCGCGGCACGACGTACCGGGTCCAGCGGCGGCGACTCGAACAGTGGTTCTTCGAGCGCGCGCAAATAGAACCCGGTGCCGCCGACAATGATGACCAGTTGCTCGCACGCGGCGGCATCACGCATGGCCTCAGTTGCCGCCGCGACCCAACGCGCAGCCGAATAGCGCTCGTTCGGTTCCGCGATATCGATTCCCCAGTGCGCAACGCTGGTGCGGTCCGCGAGCGTCGGCTTGGCGGTGCCGACGTCGAAGCGCCGATAGATCTGTCGTGAGTCGGCACTGATCAGCAGCGCGCCCGAACGCGCAGCGAGCGCCATCGCGATGGCTGACTTGCCGGCAGCGGTAGGCCCGCAGATGATCGCGATATCACGCACGTCCGAACCGCCGTTCAAGCTCGTCCCAGCTGAGCTGCACGATGGTGGCGCGGCCGTGCACATCGTGCGCCGGCAGCGTGGTGCGCGCGAGATCGGCAAAGAGCGCGCGCATCTCGGAGGTGGACAAGACATCGCCGGCCTTCACCGCGGCTTTGCAGGCCACCGTCATGGCCAGACGTTCGTGAC
The DNA here is from genome assembly GCA_031380785.1 of Gemmatimonadaceae bacterium. Taxonomy (GTDB): domain Bacteria; phylum Gemmatimonadota; class Gemmatimonadetes; order Gemmatimonadales; family Gemmatimonadaceae; genus JACMLX01. The sequence goes on along the minus strand of JANMWU010000545.1, from coordinate 6,510 downwards.
GAGTGGCGGTACTCGCAATCCGGTCACCGGCCAGCGATGCCAGTGTTTCGCGCAGCGCGCGCTCGGCGTCGAACCGCTGATGCGGCATCGGCACGCTTTGCACCACGAGCGTCTGGCCGCCGAATCCTTCGATACCAAATCCGAGCGCGACGAACGCGTCGCGATGCGCTTCGAAGGCATCGGCTTCGGCGGCACTCAGATGCAGCGTGAGTGGAAAGAGCAACGTCTGGATTATCGCGTCACCACCGTTAAGTTTCGCCATGAGGCGTTCATAGAGCACGCGTTCATGCGCCGAATGCTGATCGATGAGCACCACACCGTCCTCACGCTCGAACAGCAGCCAGGTCCGACGCAGCTGCAGCAACGACGGGATGATCACCGGATCGACATCGGCCGGCAGATTCCCGGTGCGTACTGTCGGTTGGTAACCCGCGTCAGCAAACAATGGCGATGCATCGGGTGCAGCACGCAACACGTCCACATCAACCATCGCTGGCGACGCCGACCAGGTTCGCTCCCCGCCAAACGGTGACGCGACCAGCGGCGCCGCCGCGGCGACGCCCAGAGCGCGTCGCACCGCTCCCTCGACCACGCGTTCAATTCCCCATCGATCGTGAAAGCGCACCTCTGCTTTCGCCGGATGCACGTTCACATCAACGGCGTCGCCGGGCAACCGGATGTCGAGCGCGAGCGATGGTCGAGTACCTGACGGAATGGTGGACAGATACGCCGCCTCGGCCGCGCGCACCAGTCCCGCATCGCGAATGGCCCTGCCGTTCACCATCACGAAGACACGCCGCGCTGCGAGGCCGACGTTGGCTGGCTGTTCAACAAGACCGCGCACGTGAATTGGGCCCTGAACGTCGTCGACCGCGACCATCGACGTCGGCGTGACGCCACTCCAGACGCCGGAGAGACGTTCGCGCCATGTGCGTGCGGGGGCCGCTGTAAAGGCGGACTTGCCATCGTGGCTGGCAGTCAGGCGCACATCGCGCCGAACGAGTGCGAGTGTCGCGAGGAGATCAGCGATCGCGCGCCACTCGCCGCGCGCGCTCTTCAGGAACTTCCGTCGCGCCGGTACAGCGTGAAAGAGTTCCGTCACGGTGATCGTGGTCCCACGACGACGCGCCATCGATTCGGTTCGTTCACGTACGCCTTGCGAGACGACAACGCGTGTACCATCTCCATCCGCTTCCGATGTTTCGAGCACGAGCCGCGACACCGACGCGATGGCCGGCAACGCCTCGCCGCGAAAACCGAACGTGGGAACGCCGACGAGATCATCCGCCGACCGGATCTTCGACGTCGCATGACGCGCCAGCGCCAGCACTGCCTCGGTTGGCGACATACCAGCACCGTCGTCACGAATCCGGATCAATCCCTTGCCGCCATCCTCGATTTCGATTCCGATGTCAGTCGCGCCGGCATCGAGCGCATTCTCGATCAACTCTTTCACAATCGACGCGGGACGCTCGACCACCTCGCCCGCGGCGATCTGGTCGGCAACGGCGGAGTCGAGAATGGCGATGCGCGGCATGCCCTGAAGCTACGGTGCAGGGCTCTCGCTGGCGATGCGGAGCTCCGCCAACGCGACGTCGCGACCGTCGCTCATCGCCAGCGATTGGACGTTCTCCGACTCGACCCATCCGGAGCGTCCGCCGGGAATGGCAAGCAGTCGCCACGTCCCACGCGCTTCCTGCACAACGGCAATTTCGCCGCCGCGAGCGCGCGAGCCCGCCTCGCCCGCGAGAACCGGTTCGGAGCGCAATGCAACATCGCGACGCACAAGGACCAGACCGTCGGCGCTCGCAGAACGCTGAGCCGCAACTGAAAGCAGTGCGCACGCCGCAACCAGCAGTGTCGCACCGAAGAGCGATCCGTTGCTGATGCGACGATTGCTCCATCGCCACGCGGCGCCGCCGAGAGAGAGTGCGACGGTCACGCCCAGGAGCAGTAACCACGCAGCGTCTGCCGTGAGCGGCAGCATTGCCATACGAAGATCGCCGCCGGGCGAAAACGTCTGCAGTTGCAACATTGCGCCGTTGCCCCGCGGTGAGAGTCTGGCACTGCGCTGCCATGCGAGAATCGCCCCGGCGGTGTCGGCCCGCATCCAGTGTGCAGCGCCGAGATTTGCCCACGCTGCGGCGCTGCGCGGCTCGGCGGCCGCGGCGCTCGCGAACTGCGCGGCGGCATCGGTGAAGCGTCGCTTTCCGTACGCTGCAACACCGGCATCGAACGCAGGTGACTGCGCGTGCAACGTTCCGGAGAGGCTGGCACACATCAACAGCACACGCGCAGTCGCGGTGAGCCGTCGCTTCACTGCGGACGAGAGCTCGGACGAGATCTGCTGCAGCACGGCGTCCGACTCCGCCGCGAGTGTCTGAAGCGATGCCGCCGCCGGCAACGTCGTGGCACCGAATGTGAGCGTATCCAGTCGCGCAAGGAGCGCACCGGCAGCATCGGCGGCGGCGCTGGTTGCGCCGGCGCGTCGCAACCGGCGAACAATGTCAGTCACGACAAAGGGCTCATTGGTGCGCAGCGAGACAATTGGCGCAAGTCCATGAATGAACGCGCGACGCACGCTGGCCGTATCATCGACCACGCGGTGCGGCAGCTCGCGACTGCGCTGGCGCCGCTCACGCGACTCCGGCATCGGCAGGAATCGCACCAATCGCCGCCCAACGAGCGCCAGCCAGGGTACACCAATGGCAATGAAGATCGCGCGGAACCACCAGCGTTCAGTGACATCTGTTGCCGGCTCGACGCTCCACGATTGCAGCGGCAGCGATGGCACCTGCGCGACGTCGGATTCCTCCGCCACCGCAGTGCCGGGTGACACGCGCAATGCGCCGAGCGGTGCCTGTGCTACCTCATACGCGCCTCGCACGGGATTGAAGAACGCGTATCGCAGCGCACCCAGCGGCAACTCGCCATCCTTGCGCGGCGTGAGCAGAAAGCGAAACGTCTTGCTGCCGCGAACCAGCAGATCGGTGGAGTCAACGACGATCGATTCACCCGACGCGCTGCTGGTCACGTTCGGGATGTCGATGATCGGCGCCGGCAGCAGCTTCACGTTGCCGACGCCCTCGATGCGTACCGTGAGCTGTACCGCATCGCCCACGCGACCCTTCGCGCGTTCGACGCCAGCGGTCACGGTGTAGACGCCGACCGCACCGGCAAATGATGCAGGGCGACCGTCAACAGGAAGCTCACGCACCAGAACCGACCGTGGCGGCGTACTGGCGACCTGTCGCTCCTGGCGGCCGAACAGGGTGCCCGCCGAACCAAGTGTGTAGCCGAGACGGGCCGGTGGGATCAGCAGCGTCCCCGCGCGAAGCGGAAACAGGGCGCGCGCGAAAATGAATGGCCGATATCGCGCACCTTGCTCGAGACGCGAGGGCAAGTCGTCATTCGACACCGGAAGATCGTACGCGACCGCACCGTCAACCGACGGCGCGATGTACTCCGGATTGCGCTGCAGTCGTGCACGGAGATCGTCGTCGATGAAAACACCCACCTGGAGCGTCACCTGTTCGCCCGCCCAGACGGTGTCGGGCGTCACCAGCGAATGGAAATTCACAGCGGTGCCGCGCGAGAGTGGTGCGCGATTCACGATTGCCGGCACGGCGTTCGTTGGAGGCGGTTGCACGACGATCGTTTTGGCCGGGCTGATCGCCTGCTGCGCGCCCAGCGTGGCCACGACCGGCGCCAGCGTGACCACACCAGCGCCCGCGACACGCAATACGTACCGCGTTTCGCGGGTTGCGACAGCCTGGCCAAAACCACCACCGAGACGCGTGACGTCGGTCACCAGTTGCAGTGCAGCGCCGTTGACCGTCGGAACTGACATCCGCGGCGCAGTGTTGCCCGACACTGTCGATCGAACCAAAACCGCCACTGGCGTGCGCGCGGCAATCGTATCGGGAACCTGCACCGATACCGAGATCTGCATCAGAACTCCAAGCGCGATGCTCACCAGTCGCGCCCCACCGCAGGCTCACGCCGCTGCCCGTCGCGTTGACGACGCGTCTGCACCTCACGCTCATCGCGAGCGGCGCTGTTCAACACCGCATCGGCGCGCTGCTTGTCCAGCTCCTTCTGACCTTTGCTCGGTGGCGGGTTGGGTGGCGGCGGCTGCTTACCACCACCTCCGCCGCCGCCACCGCCGTTCTTCTGCTGCTCGCGCAGCGCAAGTTCGAGATTCCATTTCGCGTCGGCGTCATCAGCGCGCGTGCGCAGCGCGCGCTTGTACGCGCCGACGGCCGAGGCGTAGAACGGCCCCGCTTCTGCTGCCGTCCTGGCGCGCGCGTGCCGAAGATTCGCCAGCCCGAGATTGAAGAGCGCCCGGTAGCGGAGCTCGGCGTCCGGTGCAATCGTCACCACTCGATCGAGGACCTCCGTCGCCGCGGACGTTGAATCTGCTTCCAGCAACGCCGTGCCAAGATTGTAGAGATTCCGCAAGGACCGATCACCGTCAGCGAGTCGCTTTCGCATCGCCTGCACCGATTCGTTGAATCGGTGCTGACGGTACAGCTCCATCGCATCGGGAGTATCGCTCGCCGCTTGTGCCTGAAGTGGCGCGATCGGCGCGCCGAAGCTCAGAACAATGAGAGATGCGATCGCAGCCGGCGTTCGGAGACGTGATCGTTCCGCGAAGAGCGCATCGAACAGCAGCAGCGCAAATGCTGGCCAGAGAAAGAGTGAATAGTGCTGAATCGGCGACGTACCAGCGTTATACACCCGCTCCGTCTGCCGCAGGCGCCTGAGCGCAGCACGCACGCGACCCGGCCTGTCCGCCGCGACAGGATCGACATACACGCCGTCTGTGATCCGCGCGATTCCCTCGAGCGTGCTGGCACTCGCCTTCGTGATCACCGGCTGGCCGTCGGCGTCACGCTTGACGCCACCGCCTGCGATCGGAATCGTCGCGCCTGCGGCAGTTCCGTAGCCGACTGTCACCACCGCCAGCCGCGCATCACGCGCGCCCTGCGCAGCCGTCGCAATCTCGCCTTCATCGTCCCACGTTTCCCCATCGGTCATCAGAACCAGTGCGCGATCGCCGCCATCCTGACTCACGCCGAGCAGTTGCGTCGCCTGCGCAATGCCGGTGGCGAGTGACGTCCCTCCCTGGCTCACCATGCCGGGATCGAGGCCGTCGAGAAACAGCTCAAGCGCATCGTGATCGGCAGTGAGCGGCGTGAGCACGTAGCTGCGCCCGGCGACGACCAGCAATGCAACACGCGCCGTCGGCATCGTGACCAGCAGGCGCCGTACATCGCTCTTCATGCGATCGAGTCGCGACGACCCCTCGTCCATCGCCAGCATGGAAGCGGACACGTCAAGCACCAGCGCGATATCCACGCCGGTGTCCGTCCGTCGCTCCGCACGTTCGCCCCAACGCGGACCGGCAATCGCGATGCCAACGCACAACACCGCGAGGCCGACGATGAACGCGCGAACTCGCGGCGGCAAGCCGGCAATACGGCGCGGTACAAGCCGTTCGAGCACCGGCACGTCGCCCAGCTGCGCCAGCCGCGAGCGCCGGCGTGCATCGGTGCGCCAGCCGATGACTGCGACGAGCGACGCGAGAAGAATTGCCAGCGGCAGCATCCACGCGCGTACGAACAAGGCAAGGAACTCCGGAATCAGCGGCGTCACGGAATCGGTCCCCGACGCAGCAGCAGCCAGGCTTCGAGCAGCAGCGCGCCAAGTGCGACTGACGCCGGCACCACGTACCACTCCGACCGCGGCAGCGACCGTCGCGCGAGCGTGGGTGTGCGCTCGAGCCGATCGATCTCGCGTGTCACTCGTTCCAGTCCCGCCGCATCCCTGGCGCGGAAATACCGACCGCCGGTCGCACGCGCGACTTCCGTCAGCAGCGCATCATCGATCTCGACACGCTGTGTTTCGTAGCGCAGGCCGAACAACCCGCGACCCACCGGCACCGGAGCCATACCCTCTGTTCCGACGCCGATAGCATACACGCGAATTCCGAACGCCGCCGCCGCACGCGCAGCCGTGCGCGGATCAACCTGGCCGCGATTGTTCACGCCGTCTGTCAGCAACACGAGCACCTTCGACTTTCCGGTGGCGGAGCGCAGTCGGTTCGCCGCCGTCGCGATCGCGGTGCCGATCGCGGTGCCATCCTCGAGTTGTCCCGGTTGCAGCTGATCGATCGCCGCCAGTACCAGCTGATGATCGGCCGTCAGCGGAACCTGCGTCAGTGCCTCACCGGAGAATGACACGAGTCCGATGCGATCCGATTCGCGCAGCCTCACAAAATCCTTTACCTGCGTGCGCGCAACCTCGAGCCGATTCTGTGGCTGGAAGTCTTCGGCAAGCATCGAACTCGAGATGTCGAACGCGAGCATGATGTCGATGCCATCACGCGTTTCGCGCCGCTCGCCGCCGCGCGCGTATGGATGCGCCAGCGCCAGCACACAGGCCGCCAGCGCCAGCAGCCGCAATCGCACCAGCCAGCGTCGCACGCGACTCGGCCGCGGCGACGCC
>JANMWU010000515.1:0-1806 GCA_031380785.1 Gemmatimonadaceae bacterium | reverse complement strand
TCGGTGGCACGCGCCGCCGCCGCTGATCCCGATGCGTACTGGGTGCGCCAGGCGCAGGAACTGGAGTGGATTCGCCCGTTCACCAAGGGGCTCGAATGGGATGCGCCATTCGCCACCTGGTTTCGCGACGGCCAGCTGAACGTGTCGGCGAACTGCCTCGATCGCCATGTGCGCACGGCGCGACGCAACAAGGCGGCGATCATCTTCGAAGGCGAACCGGGCGATCAGCGCACACTCACCTATTGGCAGCTCTTCACGGAGGTCTGCAAGTTCGCCAACGTGCTGCGCAGCCTCGGCGTGCAGAAAGGTGACCGGGTGGCGATTTACCTGCCGATGATTCCTGAAGCGGCGATCGCGATGCTTGGCTGCGCGCGGATCGGCGCCATTCACAATGTGGTGTTCGGCGGCTTCAGCCCCGAATCACTACGTGATCGTATCAACGACTCGCAGTGTCGTGTGCTCATCACGGCCGACGGTGGATTCCGTCGCGGTCAGGTGGTGCCGCTCAAGCGCAACGCCGATGCTGCGATGCGCGAGACGCCATGCATCGAGCACTGCATTGTGGTGCAGCGTCGCGCCGGTGCGATGAGCGAGGAGACACATGCGCAGATGATGGACGGGCGCGACGCATGGTGGCATCGGCTGATGCAGAAAGCGCCGCTGCAGTGCGAACCGGCGGTGATGGATGCCGAGGATCCGCTGTTCATTCTGTACACATCGGGCACCACCGGCAAACCGAAGGGCATTGTGCACAGCACCGGCGGCTATCTGACCGGTGTCACGACGACGTCGAAGCAGGTGTTCGACCTCAAGGACGACGATGTGTTCTGGTGCACCGCCGATGTCGGCTGGGTGACGGGACACTCCTACGTCGTGTACGGACCACTCGCCAATGGCGCCACCTGCATGCTGTACGAAGGCGCGCCGGACTGGCCTGACAGGAATCGCATGTGGGATATGTGCGAACGGCATGGCGTCACGATCTTCTACACCGCGCCGACGGCGATCCGTGCGTTCATGAAATGGGGCGAAAAGTATCCAAATCAGCACGATCTGTCGCGCCTCCGTCTGCTCGGCACCGTTGGCGAACCGATCAACCCGGAAGCGTGGATGTGGTATCATCGCGTGATCGGTAAGGAACGCTGCCCGATCATTGATACGTGGTGGCAGACGGAAACCGGCTGCGCCGTGATTTCACCGCTGCCTGGCGTGACCGAAACCAAGCCGGCCAGCGCGACGTTTCCGCTGCCGGGTTACAGTGTTGCACTGGTTGACGCGAATGCGAATCCGATTCCACTTGGCGGCGGACTGCTCACCATCACGCGGCCGTGGCCCAGCATGCTGCGCACCATCTGGGGCGACCGACAGCGCTATGTCGAGACGTACTTCAGCAAATGGCCCGGCCGTCCCGATCTGTACTTCGCCGGCGATGGTGCAAAACTTGACGAAGACGGCTACTGGTGGATCCTCGGCCGCGTGGACGACGTGCTGAACGTGGCGGGACATCGCATCGGCACCATGGAAGTGGAGAGTGCGCTGGTAGGACATCCGTCGGTGGCGGAAGCGGCAGTGGTGGGCAAGCAGCATGAGCTGAAGGGTCAGGCGATCGCGGCTTTTGTGACGCTGCGCGAAGGCTTCAATCCGTCATCGGCGCTGCGCGACGAATTGCGTGACTTCGTGGGCGAGAAAATCGGCGCGATCGCAAAGCCGGATGACATTCTCTTCAGTGCCGATCTGCCCAAGACGCGTTCGGGGAAGATCATGCGGCGATTGCTGCGTGACATCGCCGAAGGGCGCGCGCTGGGC
>JANMWU010000459.1:0-5374 GCA_031380785.1 Gemmatimonadaceae bacterium | reverse complement strand
TCTCCAGAGCGTGCGAGGACGGTGGCTCGCTGGCTGGCGAGCGCTGTCGGCAACGATCCAGACGCGCTGATTTTTGGCAACGGCGCTCAGCGCAGCCGCAACGACCAGCGGGTGTCAAATGCAGCCTTGCGATCCACTGGTTGGAGTCCTCTGTTCGCAGACTTTCGCCAAGGGTTCACAACCGGCATGTGAATCCGACGCGGGCTCTGCAGCACTCCCGATGGCACGCTTCATGCTTTACTGGTCTGTGAAAATCAGAGCTGGGAAAACATAGCTTCGGAAACGAGGCACCTTGTCGGGCGAGACCGCGATCTCGTCAGTTGAAGGCGCAGTCCAGGTCTCTCCCGAGACGTCGGACGGCGCCTTTTGTGTTTTGGCGGCGTGGCCCAATCCACACCGTGCCGAGGCAAATCGTACTGCAGCGCTCGAGCGCTCCGGAGAATGACAGAATTCTCCGTGCATGTTGATGCACATATTCCTTCGCGCGGACACTGGCAGTGGAGCGATGGCGATCGATTCGCTTACGCTTCACTGCTCGTCCCGTTCCACACGTCCCGTCGGATGTAGTGTCGCCAAGCACTTCGGCGACACTACACTGGCGCGGCCAGCGCCCCGTTTTCACTCTGAACCGCTTTTCTCTGGGAGTTTCATAGATGTCCGATACTTCGGGTTTTGCAGACGCCAGCATCGACGCGCTCGGCGATACGATTCGAGACACCGCAGCAGCCGCGAAGCGCAATGCCGAGCACATAATCGATCAGACCGTCGATGCTTTGGATGACGTGGCGGCAACAATTCGCTCCGATGAGCGCGTTCGCAAGGTGTCGCGAAGCGCACGTCGCGTGGTCGATGACGGGCGACGTTACGTCGAAAGCAATGATCTGGATAACATTCACGAACCCGGCCGGCACGCCGCCTTCGTGTCCTGAACCTGCTTCGCTCGCACCGCCACCCGCTCACGCACGAACTGCAGTTCCGCGCTTCAGTGGCCTCAACCACGCGTCCGCATCATCCTTATCGATGTCATTCGTGAACCCGCGTGCGTTCACTGTCACATTGTCTTCCACAACGTCCAGCAGCTGGTCGTACGACGCCTTCACGTCGGACAGCGTCAGTTCGAGCAGGCTCGCGACATGATGGCGTGACATGATTCTCGCAAGGGCCAGTGTCGAACCGTACGCCGCAATCCCGTAGCGGTGGATGCGCTGAGCGGCGGCACCGATGCTTGCGTCACGCACCACGTTGTCGCCGTCCGCGTTGGTCATCGCAGTCGCATCAGCAAGGAGCGCGGCGATGCCATCACACTTCGGTCCGCGCGACGATTCGCCCAGGATCCTGAAGATGTGCGCCAGCCGGATCATGTGCTCGTGTGTCTCAGCGAGCCAGTGCGTGAAAACCTTGCGAAGACGTGGTGTGACGGAACCGGTGGCCATGCGTGGAAGCGCCATGACCAGTTGCGTTTCGGCGCTGTACAGATCCTTCAGTTCGGCGACCATGAGGTCGTGCATCGTTGCAAGGGCCATCTTCCGCCGCCTCCGCCATGCGCCCGTACTGGGCGCGGTTCCCGGGAATCAGACACCGCAATCGCCGGCGTCACGAGATCGTACTCTTCTGCTCAGTCTGCTCGCTGAAACGAGAAGGGCGCGATGCAGCGCCGACGGCACCGCTCGCGCCTTCGTCTCACGAGCCAAGCGCCCGGGCGACAAGGTGAAGCCGCCGAGGCAGCTTCGCATACAGCTCTGCAAATACCGTTACGTGTAACGACGGCGTTCGTTGAGCAGTTTTACGACAGTGCATAATCCGCGCCAGCAGCTCAGTTGTGTGAGGTATTGCGACGCGCGTCTCGAATACCACGCAAGCCTTTGATCACTGGGTCTGTGTGCTCATCAGTTGCAGGCGTGCCACGATGCCGGACTGTACGTGTTCAGGTTGGAACGCGTACCGCGAGCGTATCGTTCAATACTTTTCAGCGTTTGCTGAGCGCGTTTCACACGACTTTTTTCAGGTGCAACCATATGGCGATAAAGAACGGCGGAAGTGCGGCAACCAGTACAGTATCGAAGGCGGATCTTGCAGCATTGGCAACGCCGACCGATCTCAAGGCAGCCGCAACGGCAAAGATTGCCACCACGATGAATGCGATACTCGCCGACGTGTTCGCACTGTACATGAAGACGAAGAACTTTCATTGGCACATGAGCGGCCCGCACTTCCGCGACTACCATCTGCTGCTCGATGACCAGGCCGATCAAATCTATGCCATGGGCGACCCGGTTGCCGAGCGAGTGCGGAAGATGGGCGGCACGACGATTCGTTCGATCGGTCACATTGCGCGCTTGCAGAGCATCAGGGACAATGATGCCGAGTTTGTGGATCCATCCGGCATGCTCGACGAGCTGTGCAAGGACAACGCAGCCATGGCGGAGCGTCTGCGCGCCGCTCACAAGCTCTGCGATGACAATGACGACATTGCAACGGCCAGCCTGCTCGAAGTCTGGACCGATGAGGCGGAGCGGCGTACCTGGTTTCTGTTCGAGTCGAACCGCAGTCAGGACGCTGGCGGTCACTGATTGCCGTGGGTGAGCGCCCGAACATCGGCGCTCACCCAAACGCACGCCGCCGTGCCGCGCGATCAAGGTCTTGTGCGTTACTCTACGCGTTCATCCATGAGCGCGTGGAGCGCGGTGAGATCTACCGGCTTCACCAGATGCTGGTCGAAGCCGGCATCGAGCGAGCGCTGACGATCTTCTGGTTGCCCCCAGCCAGTCAGAGCAACGAAGCGCGTACTGGTTGACCACGGCCGCCCGCGCAATGCCCGACACGCTTCATACCCATTCAGCCGCGGCATGCCGATGTCGAGCAGCACGATGTCCGGCCTGAATGCCTCGGCTGCACTCAGCGATTCGAGGCCGTCATGCGCGAGCCGGACGTCGTGCCCGAGCAGGGAGAGCACGCTGCCAAGGCTCTGCGCCGCATCAATGTTGTCGTCAACGACCAGCACCTTTCGACGCGTCGGCGACGTACTGATGGCGCGCGATTGCCGCGGCGGCTTTTCCAGCGTGTCGTCAGTGAGGGGAATGCGAACTATGAATTCGCTGCCCATGCCCAGACCGTCGCTTTTCGCTTCCACGCGCCCACCGTGCATTTCCACCAGTCGCTTTACCAGCGTGAGCCCGAGCCCCAGGCCTGACTGCGCGCGCTCCAGCGAACGATCGACCTGCGAAAACATCTCGAAGACTTCCAGCAGCTTGTCGCGCGGGATGCCGATGCCAGTATCGCGAACCCGAATGTCCGCCCATCCTTCCGACATCTCCGCCGACAGTGCGATGGAAGCGCCGCCATCACTGTACCGGGAGGCGTTGTTGAGCAGATTCGAAAAGATCTGGGTCAGCCTGGTGCGATCGCCGAGGACAGGAATGATGTTGATACCTGTCTCGACGGTGAGGAGCTGTTTCTTCTCATTGATCAGCGGACAGCTCGTCTCGACTGCATGACGCAGCACGGAGTTCAGGTCGAGCAGTTCTTCGCGGAGTGCGATTGTGCCGCGGCTGATACGACTGATGTCCATCAGGTCATCCACGAGACGGACGAGATGGTCTGTCTGGCGCTCGATCATCGACTGCGATTGCTGCATGGCAGTCGGGTCGTTACCGGCGATGCGCATGATCTGGAGACCATTCCTGATTGGCGCGAGCGGATTGCGCAGCTCGTGCGCCAGCGTCGCCAGGAATTCGTCCTTGCGGTGGTCCGCGTCGGACAGCGCTGACGCAATGCGGCGCAATTCTTCCTCCGAGCGCCGCAGCTGCTCCTCGGCGTGTTTCCCGTCGGTGATGTCCCGCGCAATGGTCGCCACACCGATGACCACACCGCGCGCGTCGAAAATCGGCGACATGGTGACCGACAGTGGCACCCGTGCGCCGCTCTTTGCGAGGCGTGCCGTGTCGTAGGCGCTCACGCTGTCGCCGCGCAAAATCTTCCGCACCGCGTCGTTCTCGCTGGCGCCCAGCTCGGGCGGCATCAGCCTTGTGATCGGCTGGCCGACGATCTCCACGGCCGTGAATCCGAAGATCTGCGTCGCGGCGCGATTCCAGTTGGTGATGACGCCGCCTGGATCCGTGGCGATGATCGCGTCAGCCGACGACGCGACGATCGAGGCCAGAAGCTGGCTGGCCATCGCGGTCTCGCGAAGCTGGCGTTGCGCCTCCACTCGCTCGGTGATATCGGTGCCGGTGGGGGCGAGGAACATCACACACCCGTCCTCGTCACGAATGGGGACGACGGTCATGTCGAGCACGCGCGGGCTGCCGCCCGCAGTGACGTATGTGAGCTCGCGTTGCGTTGCGTTACCCCGCGCGGCCTCCATCGACGCGTCGTGCACATGCTGTTGCACGTCGGTCTCGCCACGCCACCACGGACCGTCCCAGAACTTCTTGCCAACGATGTCATCACGGGAGAATCCGGACTGCTGCCACGAGCGAGGGTTCAGTTCAATGACGGTGCCATCCGGATCCATGATGCCGGCGAAGTACGCTCCCTGATCAAAGAGCGCGCGAAATTTTGCGTCCGCGAGTGATGCGTCGGCCTTCAACGCGCGCTCGCGTACCACCGCGGCGCGAACGTCGGTGACATCGGTATGCACGCCGACCCATTCGTGAATCGCGCCATCGCTCCCAATCACGGGCAGCGCCCGGATCGTACAGGCGCGCCATGCGCCGTCATGACGACGCACGCGATGTTCGAAGACAAACATCGATCGGCTCGCGACGGCCGCATTCCACCGATCGATCGTCGGCTGGGCGTCGTCAGGATGCACAGCGGCTGCCCAACCGAAGCCCTGATACTCTTCGAACGTCTGTCCGGTGAACGCACCCCACCACGGCTGTTCGCCAACCATGCGACCTGACGGATCGTTCGTCCAGATCAGACTGTTCACCGCCTGCAGTGCAGTGCGGTATCTGGTGTCGCTGAGACGCAGCTGACGTTCGTCTTCCCGCTGATCGCCAATGTCGCGGAACACCAGCACACAGCCGGTGATTGTGCCGTCGTCAGCCCGGATCGGGGCGGCGCTGTCATTGATGAACGATTCGCTGCCATCGCGCGAGATCAGAATCGTGTGATTCGCCAGACCGACGATCCGGCCTTCCCGCAACGCGCGATCGACAGGATTGTCCACTGGCTCGCGTGTGTCTTCGTTGACGATGCGAAAGACTTTGTGGAGCGGTTGTCCGCGGGCGTCGGCCGTTGACCACCCCGTGAGAGCCTCGGCGACACCGTTCATCGATTCGACCAGGCCACTCGTATCGGTGGCGATCACGCCGTCTCCGATGCTGGCGAGCGTTGTGCGCAGGCGCTCGCGCTGATCGGCGATGGCGCG
>JANMWU010000441.1:0-2514 GCA_031380785.1 Gemmatimonadaceae bacterium | reverse complement strand
CCAAGGGCACCGCCACCAAGCGTTGCGCGTCGGATTGCGTGTATGCACCGATCGGCAAGCGAGTCCTCGACCAGTGCGCGGTACGCGACGTGACGCCCGTGCGCGTCAGCGCCAAGGCCGTCGTACACGTCGTGCGGTGTAATCAAGTCGTCAGGTTTGCCGAGGCCGAGGCAGCGATAGCTCGACCACGCATACAGCCCCGGAGCCTCCACGAGACCGGCACGAACAGGATTGAGGTCGATATATCGGCTGCATCGCAGGAGGTATTGGTCGGAGTCGATCAGCGAGGATTTGAAGCGGCCCTCCCACCGCGTGCCGGTGCGGCGGTAGCGTCTGTTCAGATATCTGGCGAAGCGGCAGCCGACAATTTGCATAAGCCGGGCTGTTGTTGTCGCGCGTTTTGGCGTCAGAAGAGCGTGTACGTGATTCGTCATGAGCGCGTACGCGTGCACGCTGCATCCGGTGCGATGGCTCGCTTCCAGAAGGATCTCGCGGTACATGGCGAAGTCCTCGTCCGACCGGAAGATCGCTTCCCGATCGTTTCCGCGATGCGTGACGTGCAGTGGCATTCCGGGCACTACGATGCGAGGCCAGCGCGCCATTGTGATCTCCAGGATTTGAGCGGTCTGCCCGGATCGCCGCCAGCGATGGCAGCAGAGCGGGCGAGGTGATGTGCACCGAACGTGTTGCGCCGCAGAGTTTTTGCGCGAGGCGAACCGCTGCGCGTACGATCATTTCACCGCAACGTGTCTGACAGTCGCTCGACTTGTCTGGCGCATGCGCCGACCCAAACTCCGGCGGCGCCGCGCGTCGGGCGCATGGGCTTGTTTGAAGCGTTCAAGATCTCTGACCCCTTGAAACGGCGCGAATTGACGCACCGCCCCGGCAAATCGTGCCGCGCCGCTGGTTTCAAGATCTCTGACCCCTTGAAACTGACTATTCTTGCGCCATGACTGACACGATTTCGACTGCGCGGCACTTGCGATGCACCCTGTTGCTCGTCGCGTTTCTGAGCGCGCGCGCCGGCCAGGCGCAGACGGTCCGACTGAGCTTCCCCACCACGACACGCGCCGAACCGGTCACAGGACGCGCCTATCTGTTCGTCGCACGCAACGAGAAGTCGGAGCCACGACGTCAGTCCGGCTCATTCCGCGAGAGCGAGCCGTTCTTCGGCGTTGATGTCGATGGGCTCAAGGCCGGTGAGTCAGTGTCCTTCGATGCATCGGTGCCGGGATTTCCTGTGGCGTCGCTCGATCAGCTCCCGGCGGGCGACTACTTCGTGCAGGGCATGATCGTGCCGTACACGCAGTTCAGACGCGCTGACGGGCATACGATCTGGGCACACATGGATGCGGGGGAAGGTCAGCGCTTCAACGCGTCGCCGGGTTCACTGCTCAGTGACGTGCAGAAGGTGCACATCGATCCGGCACACCGAACGACGCTGTCAATATCACTTACAAAAACGCTGCCTGTGGTGGCGCGCGCGGAGGAAACGCGGTGGGTCAAGCGCATCCACATCACGTCGCGTCTGGCGAGCGCGTTCTGGAACCACCCCATGACACTCGGCGCGGTTGTGCTGCTGCCGAAGGGGTACGACGAGAATCCGACGCGACGCTATCCGGTGGTGTACACCGTCGGACATTTCAGTGAACGTGCGCCGTTCGGTTTCACGTTCGAAGGGTGCGACAAGCCCGAGACGGCAGAAGCACGCGCGGCGCGGCTTGCTCGCACCGCACGTGAGCCTGGCTGCGAGTTTCAGCAGGCGTGGACAGCGGGGAAGGTGCCGGAAGTGATCGCCGTCTTCATTCAGCACACGACGCCGTTCTACGACGACAGCTACGTGCTCAATTCGGAGAATAACGGGCCATATGGTGATGCGATCACGCAGGAACTGATTCCGGAGATCGACAAGCGCTTCCGCACCGTCGCCGCATCGTATGCGCGGGTGCTCACCGGCGGGTCCACCGGCGGTTGGGATGTGCTCGGCCTGCAGGTTCACTATCCCGAAGTGTTCGGCGGCGCGTGGTCGCTGTATCCCGATCAGCTGGACTTCCGCAATTATCAATTTGGCAACATCTACGCCGACTCGAATGCGTTCGTGGTGCAGGACGGTTCGTGGCTGCCGCGCGAGATTCCGTCGAGTCGCAGTGTCGAAGGACTCACCGATCTCACGGTGCGCGAAGAGAATCAGGCCGAGCTGGTGATCGCATCGCACGGTCGCTCCGGTGGTCAGTGGGACGGCTGGGCGGCCGCGTGGGGTCCGGTCGGTGCCGACGGTTATCCAAAGTCGCCGTGGGACAAGCGCAGCGGCCGCATCGATCACGCGGTGGCCGAGTCGATGCGGGCGAACGGATACGACCTGCGCGACTACGTTGAGCGCAATTGGAGCACGGTTGGCCCGAAACTGGTCGGCAAGCTGCACGTGGCTGTCGGCGACATGGACAACTATTTCCTGAACCTCGGTGTCTATCGTTTCGAAACGTTTCTCGAGAACACGAAGGAGCCGGGCAACGG